>JAYVTN010000134.1:0-6268 GCA_043788785.1 Spartobacteria bacterium
CTGGCAAGTCATGCTCGGCGAGTCCGCCGCGATCCTTGGGCCCTCGGGTTCGGGCAAAAGCACGCTTCTGAATATCATCGGCGCGTTGGACCAAGCGGATAGCGGGCAACTGCGGGTCGATGGTGCCGATGTGCTTAGTCTGAATGAACGGGCCCTGGCCGCCTACCGAAACCAAACCGTGGGGTTCATCTTCCAGCTCCATCACCTGTTGCCGCAATGTACTGTGCTGGAAAACGTGCTGGTGCCGACTCTAGCCATGCAAGGCGGTAACCGCCAAGAATTGCGCAAGCGTGCAGGGGAGTTGATAGAGGCCGTTGGATTGGCAAGCCGCGTCGATCATCGTCCCGGTGAGCTTTCTGGGGGTGAGCGTCAGCGGGTGGCGGTGGCCCGGGCGTTGATCAATAGGCCCACGCTACTCTTGGCCGATGAACCTACGGGGGCCTTGGACCGCGTATCGGCTGCCAGTCTTATGGACCTGCTATTGGATATTAATCGTAGCCAAGGGGTGACGCTCATCGTGGTCACGCATGCCATGGAGGTCGCCAAGCGCATGCAGAGCGTTTTTGAAATCGTGGAAGGCCAACTGGTTCCAGTTCGCGTCCACGGATGAACGCCTGGCGTGTCATTCTGGGAAGTCTGCGCTTCTACTGGCGCACGCACCTGGGCGTGGTTCTTGGCACCGCCCTTGGGGCGCTGGTGCTGACCGGTTCCCTTTTGGTGGGGGACTCGGTTAAGGCCACCTTGAAACTCCAAGCAAGCCTGCGGGTGGGCCAGGTGGTGTCGGCATTAGTTGGAGGCGAACACTTTTTCCGGGACCGCCTCGCGCAGGAAGTCGGAGGCTTATGTGCCCCGGTGATCCTGCTGAACGGAAGTGCCACCTTGGCGGACGGGTCCGCCCGCGTGAACCAAACCCAAGTGTTAGGTGTCGATGAACGCTTCTGGCAACTAGCTCCAGGCACCGATTACATCGCCCAGACCGGTCCTGTGGCTTATGTGAACGAGCGCCTCGCTGCTCATATGGCCATCAAGGTCGGGGATTATCTGGTTGTCCGGGTGGAAAAACCGGGCCTTTTTTCTCGCGATGCGCCGCTCTCGGGCGAGGAAGACCGCGTATTGGCTCTGCGGCTGAAAGTAGGCGGCATTCTGGGCGACCATGGGTTTGGCAGGTTCAGCCTGCAAGCCAGCCAGGTGCCACCTTTCAGCGTTTTTGTTCCATTGGCTTTTCTCCAAGAGCGCTTGGGAATCGGTGGGCACGTCAATGCGCTTCTTTCGGGCCGTTTGGAAGCCGCGTCATTGCAGAACGCCGTTGCGACTCATTGGCAACTCGAAGACGCGGCCTTGGAGCTGCGAAGCTTACCGGGAGCCACGGGCACGGAGTTGCGGAGCGGACGCGTATTTCTGGACCCGGTGATAGTTGATGCGGCACCCAAGGGCCGAGGTGCTTTGACGTATTTGGTCAACGGGATCAGCGCCGGTCCACGGACGACGCCCTATTCCATGGTGACAGGCCTCGAGCCCGCCGGGGAGGGGCTCCTGCCTGGAGGAATGGCCGACGACCAGATCGTTCTTAATCAATGGCTGGCAGAGGATTTGGCAGTGACCCAGGGCGATCAGGTCCAGCTCAAGTTCTTCATCATGGGTGAGCGCCGCCAATTGCTGGAGCAGTCGCGCCAGTTTACTGTCCGCTCGGTGCTTCCAATGGAAACGCCCGGTTTGGATTCCACTTGGATGCCCGATTTCCCAGGGCTTACCGACAAGGAGAATTGCCGGGAATGGGAGCCGGGGTTCGATATCGATGTGACCCGGTTCCGGGACAAGGACCAGGCGTATTGGGATAAGTACCGGGGCACCCCGAAAGCGTTCGTCAGTCTAGGAGCTGCCCGTCAGATGTGGGGCAATCGGTGGGGCAACCTCACCGCGATCCGCTATCCTCGAGAGCAGAACGCGACTGATCTTGCCGCTTCAGTGCTCGGTGGCTTAACGCCCGCCCGGGTAGGGATGGACGCGGTGGCTTTGCGCGAGCAAGCCCAGCAATCAACCAGGGCCCCGGTGGATTTCGGTGAACTCTTTGTCAGCTTCTCGTTTTTTCTCATCGCCGCCGCGGCTGTGCTCACGGGGCTGCTATTTGCGTTTACTGTGGAGCAACGCCAGGCCCAAGCGGGGCTGCTTCTAGCTTTGGGCTGGCGTCCAGGGCGGGTGCGTCGGCTCTTTATGGCAGAAGGTCTGTTGCTGGCTTTGGCGGGCGCCGTGCTGGGCGTTGTCGGGGCGCTCTTTTATACCAAGCTTGTTTTGCGGGCCTTGGCCACAATCTGGCAAGGAGCTGTAGGCGGCGTGGTATTTGGGTTCGTAGCCGAGCCGATAACGATGGCTGTCGGGGTCGTTTGTGGAGTGCTGATCCCTGGGTTGGCGATGTGGCTGGCTACACGGCGGCTCTTTAAGAGACAGGCGCGGGAGTTGATGGCAGGCGGCGTACTCGGACCAGTCGGACAGGTCGGACGGGTCGGACGGGTCGGACGGGTCGGACGGGTCGGACGGGTCGGACGGGTCGCACGAATCGGACGGGTCGGACGGGTCGGACGGGTCGGACGGGTCGGACCAGTCGGACGACTCGGACGCATCGGACTCGCTGGATGGATCAGCTTGGTGGGCTTCGCGGCTGCGCTCGCAGTGGCTCTTGCCGGGAGCGGCGCGGTCGCTTTCTTTGCAGCCGGCGGCCTCCTGCTCCTAAGCGGCTTGGCCCAAGCTTACGCGTGGCTGGGCCGAGTCGCGGCTTCCGCCGGGTCGGGCATGGAGACCATTGCCAGTTTGGGCATGCGCAATGCCGCGCGCAGCCGCGGGCGAAGCTTGGCGACGATCGGCGTTCTAGCTTGTGGCGTGTTTATCGTCGTGGCCGTGGACGCTTTTCGTCAGCGTCCGAAGGATCCAGGGGCGGACCGCGGTTCGGGCACGGGCGGGTTTGCGTTGGTGGGCGAGTCGGCGTTGCCCGTGTATGATGACCTGAATACAGCCAAAGGACGCGAAGCCTTCGCTCTCGACCCATCCGTAATGGAGGGGGCCCGTGTGGTGCCGTTCCGCGTGCGGGTTGGCGACGATGCCAGTTGCTTGAATCTCAACCGCGCGATCCAGCCCCGGCTCTTGGCGCTCGATCCGCAAGAATTGGAGGACCGTGGTGCCTTTAAGATTAGCTGGCCGCGCACCCACCGCTCAGGCTGGAAGCCCCTGGGAGAAACCCTCGAGGGGAGGACCCTGGTCGGGGTTGCCGATGAGGCCACCTTGCGCTGGGCACTTCAGAAAAGCCCGGGCGACACGATCACTTATCTCGATGAACGGGGACGACCCTTCGATGTCCGCATCGAAGGGGTGCTCAAGGGCTCCGTCCTTCAAGGCAACGTATTGATTGCCGAGCGGGGCTTCCGCGAAAGATTCCCAAGCCAAGGCGGGTGCCGGTACTTCTTAATCGACGCGCCGCCGGAACGGGTTGCCGCATTGAGCGCAGCCTTGTCGCGTGCCCTGGAAGACCGCGGTCTAGAGCTCTCGGTCGCCTGGAAAAAACTGGCTGAATTCCAGCAAGTGGAAAACACGTACCTTTCGATCTTCCAAGTGTTGGGCGGCTTGGGGCTTTTGCTGGGAAGCGCTGGAATAGCTATTGTGGTGGGGCGCAATGTCCTGGAACGGCGCAGCGAATACGGACTACTGGAGGCCTTGGGATTCCGGGTCGGTCAGGTGCGTGCGCTCGTCTTTGCCGAGCACCGGTGGCTGATCCTTTGTGGGCTGGGTCTTGGGGCTGCAAGCGCGTTGCTGGGCGTCTGGCCCGCTTTAAGGGAGCGCGAAGGCGGGTTTCCGGTCGGGCAACTAGCGCTCCTTCTCACGGCGGTAACCGTGGGATGCGTGTTCTGGGCATGGCTGGCGACCCTGTTGGCCTTGCGCGGAAGCCGGCTCCAAGCACTGAGGGAGGAGTAAGGCTAATCGAAGTATGATGGTTGATGTATGAAGTATGAAGGGGAGCTCATCGAAGGATCAAGGGCGGGAGTGAAGGTCGTGGATCCTTGGCACGTCGTCTGAGCTCCTCCTTGCCTCTCAGTGTCCCGAAAAACTGGCGCTGGACCCGGAAGATCAACGCCAAGACCGTCAGCGTCGCCCTTTCTGAAGCGCAGGCCGAGCTTTTTAGGGACGCCATCAGCAATCATCGCAAACTCGAATCCATTCTCCTGGAAATGCGCGCGATCACTCAGGAGGTCCTCCTTAAATCGGCCCCCTGAAACACCAGAAAGCCTGGCGTTCAAAAAATATCCTAAACCTACCTTAATCTAGCGCCATTCCTGGGTCAGTCCAGAATGGCGCTGAGATAAACGCTCAACGGCAAAGGCGCATCGTGGCTTAGGTTCGAATTGCCGGAGAGTCCATGATTGCCGGGCGGACTAATTCCGGTTCCGAGACCTACTTCTTCAGGATCTCCTCGATAACCTTTTGGCCAATAAACGATTTGGCGTAGAGCTTCTTGTCTGCGCCATAGCCGGATTGGAGGAGGAGAAATGAAGCCAGGAGAGCGAGGGGCAATTTCATAACGTGTAAGGCCCGTCGGCGGGTCTACCTGACAACCCGGGGACTGGGGGCAAGCCCGAACGACATCGGGCGGCGCCTCATTTCGTCATTTGGTCATTCTTCATTCCTGCTAAAGGTTGGGCTGTAATACTGGCCACCATGAAGACCTCCCCAACAGCCTGCCTGCGGATCCTAGCCACTTTTTGGGGGGCGGGGGTGTTTGGGGTTGCCCCTGCGGGTGCGCATCCCGGTCATGGGGGGAGTCCAATAGAAGAGGCCCCGGCATTCTTCCTTGCCCAAGCAGGGCCACGTCCGGGAGAGAAACTTCCAGGCGATGCGCAGATTCCACCCAGTGCCCTCAAAAACCAGGTCACTAACACGATTGAGGACGGCTTCCGCGTGATCCGCTCCAATGGCTGGCCCGACCATGCCCCCGGTGCTTTCCCACGTCGTGGAAATCCCAATACCATCACGACCCAGAGCTATAGCTTCCGGGTTCCTCTCAAGCCCAAGGTAGAGGACGTGCCCGTCCAACACGGTGGCTGGTGGTGGGGCGTGGCTCTAAATGGTGTTCCGTTTGAGCCAGGCACAGGCGAGACCTGGAATAACACCCCGCAATCGGGCTGGCGCTATGAAGCCGCCACCGGGTTTTTGGATTTGGGCTTGGATCAACATAACGCCCATGTGCAGCCCAATGGCTCGTACCATTACCACGCGGTGCCAAAAGGGCTTGTGGAGCGACTGGGCGGGGATGGGAAACAAATGTTACTCATCGCATGGGCGGCCGACGGATTCCCGGTCTACACCTCCCGGGCTTACTCGGAGGCCAAGGATGCCCGGAGTCCGTTGCGCGAAATGAAGACGGCGTATCGGCTGAAAAAAGGAGCGCGTCCGGTGCAAGCGGGAGGGCCCGGAGGCAATTACGACGGAAGATTCACACAGGATTTCGAGTTCGTGAAGGGCACCGGGGATCTTGACGAATGCAACGGGCGGTTTGGGATAACGCCGGAGTTTCCGCAGGGAACCTATTACTACTGCATCACCGATAAGTTCCCGTTTGTCGCACGGTTTTGGCGCGGCGCGCCCGATCCGAGTTTCTCCAAGGGCGGAGGGCCTCCGGGGGCTGGTCCGGGGGCTGGTCCGGGGGCTGGAGGGCCTGCTGGTGGCCCGGGGCAACCGGACTTGCCCGACAGACCAATGCCTCCACTGATTATGGCATTGGACCTCAATAAGGACGGCACGTTGGATGCCAACGAGATAGAGAAGGCACCCGCCTCCCTGAGGAGCCTGGACAGGAATGGTGATGGGAGGTTGACCCCCGACGAGATCCATCCGCCGCGGCCCGGAGGGGCGTTCTGAATCGAAGTATGAAGTATGAAGTATGAAGTATGAAGTATGAAGTATGAAGTATGAAGTATGAAGTATGAAGTATGAAGGGGCGCTTGGTGCCGTGGGCGCCGGGGTCGCCACAAGACGAGTTGGAAAAGGGCCCAGATTAGGGCGCCCTTTCAGGGCTCCGCCGTCTGTGGGGCCGCATCCCAGGGCGTTGCCCTGGGCTGGGGCTAGCAATGCCCCTTCGGGGCGACGGGCTTACGGCCGGAATGCCCCTTCGGGGCGACGGGCCTACGGCCGGAATGCCCGTTGGGGCGACGGGCCTACGGCCGGAATGCCCCTTCGGGGCGAGGGGCTTACGGCCGGAATGCCCCTTCGGGGCGAGGGGCTTACG
>JAYVTN010000135.1:0-2827 GCA_043788785.1 Spartobacteria bacterium
GACTTTTGAAACCAGGCCTTGTGTTTATGCGGGTTCCCGAAGCATTGCCCCGCAAAAATTGGCAAAAATCGTTCCCAGTAGCGAAAGTCGGGCTAGCGACTGCCATGCGCCCTAGCGGTTCTGAAGCATGATAGAGAGAAGGGCGAGGTCTGCGGGGGTGATTCCGCTGATCCGGGCGGCTTGCCCGAAGGTTTCAGGACGGACCTGCGCGAGCTTCTGGCGCGCTTCCGCACACAGGCCCCCAATGGCATGGTAATCCAATGTGCTCGGGATGCGCTTCTCCTCGTTCGCCCTAAGGCGGTCGATGGCCGTATTCTGACGGGTGATGTATCCTTCGTACTTGAGCTCGATCTCGAGCGCTTCCCAGAGTGGATCGGGGTATTGGGTGCGGAGATCATCCGGGAGGCAAGCGGGGCTGACCTCGGGGCGCTTGAGCCATTGGGCCAACTTGCCGCCTTGATAAGGGGTAGCCGACACGAATTGGCGCAGGTTCTGGAGCGCGGCCGTTTTTTGCTCAACCTTCTGGAATCGTCCGAGATCGGCAAGACCGGCCTTGTAAGCCATCGGAGTCAGGCGCAGGTCCGCGTTGTCGTGGCGCAGGATCAGGCGATGTTCGGCCCGGCTGGTGAACATGCGGTAGGGCTCGGGAGTGCCTTTGGTTACGAGGTCGTCAATAAGCACCCCGATGTATGCATCCGCCCGGCTGAGGGTGAAAGGGGGGTGCCCCAGGGATTGGAGTCCGGCGTTGGCGCCTGCCATGAGGCCTTGAGCTGCGGCTTCCTCGTATCCCGAGGTGCCGTTGATTTGTCCGGCGAAATAGAGCCTGGGCACGCGGTGGGTCTCCAAGGTGTGCCGCAACTGGGTGGGGGGGCAGTAATCGTACTCCACGGCGTACCCCGGACGCATGATCTCGGCGTTCTGCAAGCCAGCGACGCTCCGGATGAAGTCATACTGGACCTCCATGGGAAGACTGGTGGAGACGCCGTTTACGTAGTACTCCTCGGTGTGGCGACCTTCGGGTTCCAAGAAGAGCTGGTGACTGGGTTTATCCGCAAACTTGACCACCTTGTCCTCGATGGAGGGACAATAGCGCGGGCCCACGCCTTCGATGGCACCGGCGTAGAGGGGGGATTTGTGGAGGTTGTCCCGGATATGGGTGTGGGTGGTTTCGTTGGTGTAGGTTATCCAGCACGGCAATTGTTCCACGTGGAACCTGCCCGATTCCCAGTGGTTGAGGGTGAAGATGTCGTCCCGGACCGGGGCCAGGCGCTCTGGTACGAAGCTGAAGGGAAGGGGGGGCTGATCACCCCCTTGTTTTTCGCACTGGCTGAAGTCGATGGATTTGCCATTAAGCCGACAGGGGGTGCCCGTCTTGAAACGGCCCACCTCAAAGCCCAGCTCCCGTAGGCAGTCACTGAGCGTGGAAAAGGCGTCGCCCATCCGGCCGCCGGCTTGGGTGTTAAGGCCGACATGCAGAAGCCCGCGCATGAAGGTGCCAGTGGTGATCACCACACTTTGACCCAGGACGCGTAATCCGAGATTGGTTTCAATCCCGCACGCGCCGTTCTCGTCAATGAGGATCCGGGTGACATTGCCTTGCTTGAGGTCCAGATTGGGCTGGCGCTCGAGCTCTGCCTTTGCCCGGAACTGGTAGGCTTTCTTATCACATTGGGCTCGGGGCGACCGCACGCTGGGGCCCTTTTTGGCATTTAGCAGCCGGAACTGGATACTGGTGGCGTCCGTGTTGAGACCCATGAGCCCGCCGAGCGCATCGATTTCGCGGACAATCTGCCCCTTGGCCTGCCCCCCGATGGCCGGATTACACGACATCTGTCCGACCGAATCCAGGTTCTGGGTCAGCATCAGGGTCCGGCAACCCAAACGCGCAGCCGCCATTGCCGCCTCTATCCCGGCATGGCCTGCGCCTATGACGATTACCTGATAAGCTTTGGGATAGGTGAACATGGTCGACTGTTCTACGTGGAACATTCCCGGCGATCCAAGATGCCCGCCCTTGCCCGTGGAAGCAACTCCTCGAGGGTTGCCACAAACAGCTGGCCTTGGAGGTTGGCCGACCGCACCTCAATCCCTGGAGCGAACTCCGCCAAGACCTGCCGACACGCCCCACAGGGGCTAATGGGCTCGCGCGAGTCAGACACGATGGCAATCACCGTGAAATCGCGGGCCCCCGCAGCCACCGCTGCCATCACGGCTCCCCGTTCCGCGCACACCGTCAGCCCGAAGGAGAGGTTCTCCACGTTGCAGCCAACAAACACCTGGCCATCCGCGGTTTCGAGCGCGGCGCCGACTTGGAAGCCCGAATACGGGGCGTAGGCACGCGCGCGGCCCTGCCAAGCCGCTTCAAAGAGTCGAGAGTAATCCATCGTGGGAACGGAGACACTATTTCAGGGGAGCGGCGGTTGTCCATCTTTCCTAACGTGTTGCCGCACAGCGGGTTGTGCATGCTTTTTGTAAAACCAGGAGGTTTTGGGCCCGGGCTGCGGCCCTCCGATCCGATAAGAACAGGGGGGCTTATGGCTCAAATCGCGCAGGTTTCGGCTCTAGAAGGTAGAAATTGCCACTTCGCAAGCTTGGGGGTTGCGCGAACCCCTGCACCTGATTAGGAATTTATGTTTAAGCCGTATATGGAAACTGCCGTCAAACTTAACGATTACGCTTCCGCACCCATCAATCAGGGGCTGGGCGCTGAAGAGAAGATTCGCTTCTTACGCGAAATGTTGCGGGTGCGGCGCTTCGAGCAGGCCTCACTTAAGCAGTATCAAGCGGGAAAGATCGGAGGCTTCCTCCATCTATATATAGGCCAAGA
>JAYVTN010000136.1:0-4129 GCA_043788785.1 Spartobacteria bacterium
CAAGGAAGGTCCCGCTGCGTTGCCCTGGAAGGAACTGGGCGTGGATATCGTGATCGAGTCCACAGGTTTATTCACCGAAGGCGACAAGGCCCGGGGCCATCTTACGGCAGGTGCCAAGAAAGTGATCATCTCGGCGCCCGCCAAGGGGGAGGACATCACCGTGGTCATGGGGGTCAACCATGAGAAGTATGACGCGGCTTTGCACAACATCATCTCAAACGCGAGCTGTACGACCAACTGCTTGGCTCCCGTGGTGCACGTGCTCTTGAAGGAAGGATTCGGGGTCGAAGAAGGCCTGATGACGACCGTTCACAGCTACACGGCGACCCAGAAGACGGTGGACGGCCCGTCCAAGAAAGACTGGAAAGGTGGGCGTTCGGCGGCCACCAACATCATTCCTAGTGCCACTGGAGCTGCCAAGGCGGTTGGCTTGGCCATTCCCGAAGTGGCGGGCAAGATTACGGGTATGGCATTCCGGGTGCCCACGCCCACGGTGAGCGTGGTGGATCTCACGGTCCGGACCACCAAGGAGACCAGCTACGCGGAAATCTGCGCAGCGATGAAGAACGCCAGTGAGACCTACCTCAAAGGGATCTTGGGCTACACAACCGACGAGGTTGTCTCAAGCGACTTCATTCATGACAGCCATTCGAGCATCTTTGATGGAGGCTCGGGCATCGGCCTCAACTCCACGTTTTTTAAGCTGGTGAGCTGGTACGACAACGAATGGGGCTACTCCAACCGTTGCGTCGACCTGGTCAAGTTCATCGCTAGCAAGCAGTAACCCGGTATTAATCCGAGTCCAATAACGGGAGGCGACACTGCTTTGTGGTGTCGCCTTCTGTGGTAAAACCAGCAATCCTTTTTTGTATGTCCAAACTTTCAGTTCGTGATCTCGAAGTAACCGGTAAACGCGTGTTGGTACGCGTGGATTTCAATGTGCCCGTCGAAGACAAGGACGGCGGTCTTCGCATCACCGATGATACGCGGATGCGCGAAAGCCTGCCCACCATCCAGTGGCTGCGCGAGCGCGGCGCGAAAGTCATCCTGATGGCCCACTTCGGCCGGCCCAAAGGCCTGCCTAACCCGAAGTATTCCCTGCGGCCTGTCGCGGACCATCTCCACAACCTGATCCAACATCCGGTGGGCTTCAGCCATGACGTGACCGGGCCGATCCCCGAGGCACTCATCGGACATATGCACAACGGCGATGTGGTTCTTCTGGAAAATGTTCGCTTCCATGCCGGAGAAGAGGCCAATGACCCTGTCTTCGCCCAAGCCCTTGCCCAACTCGGGGACATTTTCGTCAACGATGCCTTTGGGGCGGCGCATCGGGCACACGCGTCCACTGCGGGCATTGCGGCTTTCGTGGGTCAAGCCGCCATGGGCCTGCTCATGGAGAAAGAGCTCCAATATCTCAAAGGAGAGCTGGAAAGTCCTGCCCGCCCGTTCCTGGTCATTCTGGGCGGCTCAAAGGTTTCCGACAAGATTGGGGTCATCAAAGCGCTCATGGAGAAAGCGGATGTTTTCCTGATTGGTGGGGCCATGGCCTATACCTTCTTCAGGGCGTTGGGAATCCCGACGGGCAACAGCCGTGTGGAAGCCGACAAGGTGGATCTGGCTAGTGAACTGCTCGCCTTAGCAAAAACCAAGAACGTCCGTTTCTTGATTCCTGTCGACAACCTTCAGACCCAGGAAATTAGTGCCACAGCGGTACCTCGCGCCACCGAAGTCGGTGGGGGAGTTACCGATGGATGGGAAGCTGTGGATATTGGACCGAAGACGGTGGAGATTTACCGCGAGGAAATCGCCAAAGCCGGAACCGTCCTCTGGAACGGCCCAGTGGGCATTTTCGAGTTGCCCCCGTTTGCCCATGGAACGCGTGCCTTGGCCGAGGCCATCGCGGAATCCAATGCGGTATCCATCATTGGCGGCGGCGATTCGGTCACGGCAGTTAAGCAATTTGGCTTGGCCGAGCGGATGACGTTCATTTCCACGGGCGGCGGTGCATCCTTGGAACTTCTGGAAGGCAAAGTGTTGCCTGGCGTAGCGGCTCTCTCGGAGAAATAGACATGCGAAAAAAGATCATTGCCGCGAACTGGAAGATGAACATGACCCTGGGGGAGTCGGCGTCTTTCCTGGAGACATTCCTGCTCGAGTTGGGGGACGAAAAGCGCGTGGACGTCGTCTTGGCCCCGCCGTTTACGGCTTTGGCGCAGGTCTCCGAACGTCTGGAGCGAGTTCAGAGCGTCAAGCTGGGAGCCCAGAACATGCACTGGGAAAAGCCCGGAGCGTTTACAGGGGAGATCAGTTCGGACATGTTGCGGGATCTTTTTGTGCGCTTCGTCATCTTAGGCCATAGCGAGCGGCGTAGTCTCTTTGGTGAAACCGACGAGACCGTCAATCGCAAGACCAAAGCGGCCTTGGCGGCTTCCCTCAAGCCGATCGTTTGCGTCGGGGAAACTTTGGAACAGCGGGATGCGGGCGAGGTGGAACGTGTGCTTGAAGGCCAACTGCGGGGCAGCCTGGAGGGGCTTTCGCCCAAGGAATTGGAGGAAGTGGTTATCGCTTATGAGCCCGTGTGGGCGATCGGGACTGGTCGCACCGCCACTCCCGAGCAGGCCCAGGAGGCCCATGCTTTCGTGCGTGCGCAGCTCGCACGCATGTCTTCGCAGCCTACGGCCGACCGTGTCCGCATTCAATACGGGGGCAGTGTGAAAGCGGCCAATGCGGCCGAACTCATGAGCCAGCCTGACATCGACGGGGCTTTGGTGGGTGGGGCCAGCTTGGATCCCCGCGGTTTTGCCGAAATCATCAAGCTGACCTGCTCCACCCTGGAGTAGCCCCCGAGGCTCCTCCGCCCTCCTAGCGCTGGATTGCCGACCCTTTAGGCCTGCGCTCGTACCGCGCTCGTCTGGGTCCTCAGTTGGTCAATCCGTTTGGAGGCCTGTGCTTTGGTGAGCGTTTCGTCAAAATCCTCGCCAGCTTTGGTGCAGAGGGTCTTCAGATACGACGATTGCGCGTCCGTCATCGGTTGTTCGCCAGTAGCCCACTGATCGGGGGATTTCTTTGGCGTGGTCTTTTGTTCGGTACTCATACACCACAGAAATCGGATGCGGCATCCCTTTTAGCCGCCCCGCAGGGCTCAGCGCTCTAAATAGTGCCGCAATTTTTCGCGCAGTTCAGCCCGGGCCCGGAATAGGAGGCTTTTGACTGCGGGCACCGAGAGTTTGAGGATCTCGGCCATCTCTTCGTAGGAAAACTCATCGTACCGACGCAGGATAATGGCCATGCGCTGGACTTCGGGTAGTGAATTGATGGCCGACTGGATGGCCGTTTGGGTTTCTTCTTCCAGCGCAGTGTGGGCGGGGGATTTAGCATTGGGATCGGCTACCTGCAAGGGATGGTCGGGGTCGTCCGTCGCCGCTTCCAGGGACTGGACCGGATGGCGTTTGCGCCGCCGTAGCTCGTTGCTGACCAGGTTGCGGACAATGGTGAAGAGCCATGTGGTGAACTTGGCGTCGGGCTGATAGCGCGGGGCGCTTTTCCAAACGCGTACAAACACTTGCTGGGCAAGGTCTTCTGCCTCCGACTCATTCCCGAGCATTTTAGCGATCACTCCAACGACCCGGTGTTGATGGGCTTCCACGAGATTCTGAAAAGCGGCGGTGTCCCCCACCTTCACCCGTTCCATCAGGAGCAAGTCCCTGAGGGCGCTTTCCTCGTGGAGATCTCGGTGGAATGGGGGTTCGCTCATCAGGTGGGCAGCACGGGGCGGCACGCAGGGAGCCAACGATGCGCACTTGCCCCGATCTGCGCAATCCATAAACCGCAACCCGCCGGGCACACAAGTCCAAGAGAATGCACATTGGCCTGCTGGGGACTCTGGAGTGTGGGGCGGCTTTTCGGAGCGCCAATCAGGCGTTTCTTGCAAATGGAACCCCGTTAACTAGCTTTGCCTTTAGCGATGCGATTTTTACAAAAGCTAATCTCCGCTCCGTTGCAGCCGCTACTTGAGAAGGTACTGGCAGGGGAGCGAATCACGGATGCCGAGGCGTTGGGCATGTATGCCAGCAATGACGTAAACGGTCTGGGGACCATCGCCAATGTGGTGCGTGAGAGAAAAAAC
>JAYVTN010000137.1:0-4886 GCA_043788785.1 Spartobacteria bacterium
GGGTTGTCCGGAAAGACCTCCATCCTTTACTCTACCGGTCTAGTGTGGTTTAAACCACTGCTCCTGCTCCTGCCCGCGTTCGCCCCAACCCACTTCTCACCTTTGCACAGCAATTGCCACAAACCCACGCGAACGGGCGGCCGACTCAGGGCTCTCCTGCGAAACCCATCACGCCCTCTCTAATGGGAGCCGTAGCGGCCGTTCACCGGTATCTAAACCCGGGTCGCTCCATCCAATTTGGAGCTTGCCGTTGCAACACATAACGAAAAGGTTCTGCCCCTTCCCATGAGTGTTGAATGTTATGAGCGCGGTTGCTGACGAGTTGCGGGAAGTACGCCCCGCGAAGCTCTCGATCGACCGCGTCTCGAAATGGTTTCGGGAAGGGGTCGTGGAGACCCATGCCTTGGACGATGTGAGCCTCGTAGTCGATGAGGGCGAGTTTGTATGCCTTGTAGGTCCCAGTGGCTGTGGCAAGTCCACGCTCTTGAACATGATCGCCGGCTTGGAGTTTCCAGATTCCGGCTCGGTGATGACCGAAGGGCGGATGGTCACTGAACCCGGCCGGGAGCGGATGGTAATGTTCCAGGAGTCCGCGTTGTTCCCCTGGTTGAATGTTTTGGGTAACGTACTCTTCGGGCTAAAGCTCAAGCCGGGACTCAACGAAAAGGAGCGCCTGGAAGTGGCAATGTTTTATATCACCCTGGTAGGCCTTGAGCGGTACGCCAAAGCCAATATCCACGAACTCTCGGGTGGGATGCGTCAACGGGTGGCCCTGGCCCGTTCGTTGGCCCCCAATCCCCGGGTATTGCTCATGGATGAACCTTTCGCAGCCCTCGATGCGATGACCCGCGAGCAGCTCTACGGGGACTTGCAGCAAATTTGGGAAGCCCGTCGCAAGACCATCGTTTTTGTCACCCATAACGTGCGCGAGGCGGCGTGCTTGGGGGACCGGGTGGTCTTGTTCTCTCCGCATCCGGGCCGTATCCGGGAAGAGTTCGCCATCGACCTGCCCCGCCCCCGGGACATCAATAGTCCGGCGCTGGCGAAGTATTCCAGCCAGATCACTACGGCTCTCAAGCAGTATCGCGTGGGCGAGTCCGCGCATTAGACAACCCCTGGCCCTTATGAAGCGTGCTTTGACGGCTTTGCTATTTTTCGGGATCCTTGTCGGCACATGGCATGCCTTGGCGCTGACTGGCCGCTGGAGTCCGGTAATCTTTCCTCCCCCGGAAGGGGTGCTCAAATACCTGACGGGTGCGGTTCGGGATGGCACTTTGATGGGTGCCCTTCTGGTGACTATCAAGCGCTTGCTCATGGGCTACCTGATCGGAGTGGTAGGCGGGGTGCCTTTGGGACTGCTCACGGCCCGCTTTCAATGGGCCAATGACACCATCGGCGTCATTGGACTGGGTCTCCAGGCGTTGCCCAGTGTGTGCTGGGTGCCCTTGTCCTTGATCTGGTTTGGACAGACCGAGATGGCCATGCTTTTTGTCGTCGTCATGGGCACGATTTGGTCGGTGGCTTTAGCCACGGACAACGGCGTTCGCAATGTGCCCCCAATCTACGCGAGGGCCGCCCGCACCATGGGCTCCCGTGGGCTCCATACGTGGGTGCGCGTGATCCTGCCTGCCTCGCTGCCCTATGTGGTCAGCGGAGTTAAGCAGGGTTGGGCTTTCGCCTGGCGTTCCCTCATGGCCGCCGAAATTTACGTCTCGATCCTGACCGGGTTCGGGCTGGGGCAGCTTCTCCATTACGGCCGGGAACTCAATGCCATGGATCAGGTCGTTGGGATCATTCTCGTTATCGTACTGATCGGCTTGGTGGCCGACAAAATCCTCTTCTCGCCCGTCGAACGCCTCCTCTACCGTCGTTGGGGTACCGCCAAAGGCTGAAGATAAAGCTCAACCTAAATTCGGCAGTTGAAGTCTAAGGAGGGGGCAAGTTATCGCCCTGCGGGTGAACCGATGCCAGTCCTTCGAAGGAACCCGTCGGCCCGGAATCCCTGCACGTTGTCGTCGCGCCTCAGGAAGTCCTGCGCGGCAGATGGGGCCGGGATTAGCTGGATGGGTTTTCCGGGGTGGAGTGCCGTGTCAACCCCGGCTCCAAATCCATTCCCGATTGTATTTCAGAGGTGAGCTCCGCCAAAACCGCCGACAGTTCACGGAAGAGGACCGGTTTGACTAAGTGCGCCCGGAATCCGAGCTCCTTGGAGCGCTCCAGGTCTTTCTGGAGCCCGAACCCGGAGAGGGCAATGCCTTGGAGCTGGGGATCGACTCGACGGAGTTCGGTGAGCAACTCGTGGCCGCTCCCGTCCGGGAGCCCGAGATCGGTGATCAGTACATCGAACTGGCGTGCCTGGTCGGCCACGGCGGCGATTGCTTGGGTGACATTCCCTTGGGTAATGACCTCATGACCATTCCGGCGCAAAAGTTTTGCCAATATAGTGAGGGTCGCCTCGTGATCATCAACCAGCAGGATGCGCAGGCCCATGCACGAAGGATCGCTTACCCTGGGTTGCCGGTCCACCGAAAGGTTGGAAGGCATTTTCAGTGCGCCAGGCAGTTGGATGCAAAACGCGGCGCCGTGGCCGATCCCGGCGCTTTTTGCAGAAACCACGCCTCCATGGAGGTCAACAATTGCCCGCACAATGGAGAGGCCCAATCCGAGGCCACCGAAGCGTCTGGTGGTATCGAAGTTGCCTTGTTCGAAAGCCAGAAAGAGCCTCTCGGAGGTTTCGGGCACAAATCCGACTCCGGTATCGGTTACTTCCACCCGCAGACATCCTTCGGAATCACTGTCGGCGGTCGACACCTGGATGTGTCCGCCCCCGGGCGTAAATTTCACCGCATTCTTGAGCACGTTCCAGAAGACCTGCTGGAGGCGGGCCGGGTCGCAGCTCAGGCTCGAAAATTTGGCCTTCAAATCAACCACGATCTGGATGTGTTTGTCGTGGGCGTCGTCCCGGACAATCTCGATGGCATGCCCGAGAAGGGAGTGTACGTCGCAGAGCTCGTTGTTGAGCTGCAGCTTGCCATGGGCAATGCGGGTAAGATCCAGCAGGTCGTCAATGAGCCGGGCTTCGAGTCGCACGTTGCGCTCGACCATCGCAAGATCCGCGTGCACGTCTTCGGGCAATCTCGTGTCTAATCGCAATGCGGTGGTACTTAGCAACACCGGGGTTAATGGGGTGCGCAATTCATGGGAGAGCGCCGCCAGGAAATGGTCTTTGGCCTGATTGGCCCGCTCCGCGTCATCCTTGGCTTGGACCAGTTGGGCCCGGTATGCGAGCTCGGCATGCCGGGCCTTGGCTTCCTGAGCGGCGACTGCGCGGCTGGCAAGCAAGATTAGGTAGGAGAGGAGCACCAGGCTCCCATAAAGCATCAATGCGGTTCCTTCGTCTGGGGCGACCAAGCCACGATTGCGTCCCATCGTGATCAACCAGCCCTGAAGCAGAAGGAGCACGGCCGCGCCCGGTGTCAACCAGCGCAGTAGGAATCCCCCGGTTCCCGAAGAGAGGACGCCCGAAAGCGGTGCCCGGTGGGGCCGTGTGGCCCAGATCCCGGCAGCTAGAAACATCAAACCCGCTGCGGTATGAAGCAACATGGTGGTCGATTGAAGAAACCCGGTAAATGCCTGGGTGCCCATCAGGTAGCCCACCAATGCTGACGCCGTGGGCAAGGCACCCAGCAGGGTAAAGAGCGGGGCTGTGTAGATCGGGCGACGACCCGGTATCCGGATGGAGGCGTCAAGCCCCACCATTGCCATCCCCAAGCAGAAGAAGGAGAGGCTCGCATTTAAACTCATGCGTCCGATGTGCCGGACCAACGGACTTGCAAGATCCCCTGCGAAGGTTCCTCCTCCAAAGCACAGGTCGATCCCCAGGTCGACCGCGAATATGTCTTCCGCCGCGGTTAGCCCGCCCACTAACACGACGAACACGGCAAAGGCTTTGGCCAAACGCTCCCGGTTGCTTCCCGGTACTGCCCGGTAGAAAAGCCCAAGGGAGAGTCCCGCGGCACTCATCGCCACCGCTGTGTTCAAACGCATGAGTAGCAACCCCGGATTAAGCGCCGTGAAGTAGGCCGGGTTAATCCAGACGACAATGGTGCCCACGCCCAAAATTAAAGCCACCAGGGCCGCCGTTGCATGGACCCACCCACAGCCCGACTCCGCCCATGGCAGGAGGCTTTGACCATCAACAGGGTCATCACTGTCGGGTAGAGGAGAGGAGGGGATGGGCATCAGACCAGAAAAAGACCTTCGCAATCTGGTTACGTCAAGTTACCAGATGGGGACGGGATCTCCCATGAGGAAGCACACTCTCGCAGACTGTACGGCTTCGCTCTGAGCCCCATCTATCGGAGCCAATCAGTTTCCGCGTGTGTTGGAATGCACGGCCCGCAATTATTTCTCGGCCCACCACGCGAGAGGGATGCGGGAACCAATGGGTGGTCCGGACAGGGTCCCAGCTCCAGAGCAAATCGGCGTCCATCCGCCGACTGCCCGCAGGCATCTGTTTTCCTTTGGACCGGCTTGCGCTTGTTGGAGCCTTGGCGGGCGGAACGGGCGGGCCATTTCCTGCATTGCCTGGCAGCACGGTTGCGCCGGAAGGGAACCCCATGCCGAGTGGCCCTCCGATCAGGAGCCGACAGAGCTCCCAAAGCTCGCCAGATTCCAGGTTCGGCTTTCCTCCACTTCTACCCACACGATGCGGCGATGCGCCGGAATTCCGAATGTTTTAAGCCTTTTGCTGCTCCATGTATACCGGGCGCAGACCGTCCAGGCGCGATGGGCTCGTGAGAGATGCGGCGCTTAATTGCTCCACAGGCCGCTGACCTTTGGCAGTTGCCGAAACTATGACCGAAGAATTGCCGAACTTTGACCGA
>JAYVTN010000138.1:0-20383 GCA_043788785.1 Spartobacteria bacterium
CAGCACCGAGATCGTGATCCCCACCGTCAGCACTATCGCCGCAGCCACCGCATAACGCAGCACCGGCCGGCCCAGCGAAAGCATCGGCAGCGGCGCGGGCACATCGACCGATGCAACACGCGCCGACCCGCTCGTCGCAAAGTTCGCAAGCATAAATCGGCCCGCCTCCGCCTCGCCGCTCTCGCGCAGCAAAGCGTGCAGCTTGGCGCGCTCCCAGACCACGCCGCGTGCCTCAGCGGAATCAAGCAACACCCGCTCAAGCTCCGACTTCCCTTCGGGAGTCAGGCTCGAGTCCAGGTGCTGATCAATCAGCGAATCCAGGCGCTCAGCTTCAATCATGCTTCATCACCCTTAAGCAGCAGTTTACGCCGCAGACAATCCCGCAGCGCGGTCCGAGCCCGGGAAAGAGCCACATAAACCGAATCAGCCGTCCAGCGCATCTCCTCAGCGATCTGTCCGGGGGTCTGCGCATCGCGGTAGCGGAGCTCGATAATCCGACGGGCCTGGGGCGCCAGGGCCGCGACGCAGCGCTCCAGCGCCGCCGCGACCTCCTCATCGTGAGGAGCCTCGGGAGCCGCCGCCGCCAGGGCATCGATCACCTCAGGCGACAAGCTCATGGCCAACCTCGACTTACGCGCCGTCTCGCGGGCCTTGTTGGCCGCAATCGAGCACGCCCAGCCGACGAAGTTCGTGCCGATCGTGAACTCGCCGGCCTTGGCGGTGATCGTCAGGAAGGTCTCCTGCAGCACATCATCCGCCGTCGCGAAGTCCGGCACCAGCCCGAGGATAAAGCCGCGGATCACGCCCGTGTGACGCACAAATAGCGCCTGCACTTCGTGCATCTGCGCATCAGGCATACCACTGGCGGAATTTTGCATCAATGATTAATGCCCCCAGAAGCCCAAACCTTAGCAAATATAATCCCTTAAAAGCAAGATTTCACAAAATAGGCCCCAAAGTCTTCCAAATAAGCCGTTTACAACAAAAATAGCCCACACACGGAACCACCGCGCCATGAGAACCTCGCGGTTCCCCCGGCACCCCCTCCCTCCGGACCCCTCGCCCCCGGGGAGAGAGTGGCGAGTCCGCGAGCCGGGTGAGGGCGCCCCGGAAGTACACCACGCGCCGCCCGTAGCCCGCCCCGCCGACCAGGGACGCGGTAGCGTCCCGGCTACCCTCCGAACCCTAACCCCCAAAGCCCCTAGCCCCCAACTCCCCCCCCCGCCCCCGCCGCCCACCCCGGCCGCGAAATCTCCAAACGAGCCCACCCCTAAAAGGCGGCGCGACGCACGTTCCGCATCTCACCCGCGTAAAGTAGGATGTCCTCGTTTCCCCCTCTTTTCGGCTCCGGCTCTCGCCACCGCGGCACTAAATTTCCTTTCATTTAGTCTGCGGCAGCGGCGGCGCGGTGAAGGAGACGCCTTTCCATTCGGCGATGATTTTGAGGTATTGATACGGGTCCGGCCATGACGACGACGGCTCGACCACGGTGGACTCGGGCCATTCGTTCCAGCTCGTGACCATGATGTAGTCCGCCCCGGCATCCGTGGCGGCGCGGAGGTAGTCGCGCAGGGTTTGACCGTCGCGGCGCGGCATCAGGTAGGGCGCGTTGACGAAGTGGGAGTTGTCGTGGCCGGGGTGGACCGGCAGGAGCATCTTCTTGCCCGCATCGTGGGCGAGTTTCGTCAGGTAGCGGTATTTCCCGGCGAGAGCGTCGTAGTCGTGCGCCTTGAAATTCGAGAACGTGCTGTAGAACGCAAAACTGTCCACGCCCGGTGTGACGAGCCAGTCGGCGGGAATACGCTTTTCGCGATCGCGGTCGCCAGCGCGAGCCGCTTCAGCATCGTGGGCAATCTTGTCCACGATCCAATAGACCGGGCCGACCTCGGTCTCGACGTTTTTTTTCAGCAGTGGAAATTCCACCGCGGTCAGGCCCGGCTCAGCAGCGACCTGATAGAGATAAACGACCGGACGCCCATCAATCCGGAGGTAGGCCGGGTGGTCTTTGTAGCGTTTCAAGGCCCGCACCAGCATGGCCTGATAGTCTTCGAACTTCCGGTGAAACTGCGCGCGTTCATCGAGAAGCGCGAATTTGAACCCGAGTTTCTGCGCTGCCGCCACGATGCCGCGATCCACGTTTTGATCGAGGGCGTTGTGGGTGTCCCACCAGTCCACGAGAAAGGCATCGATGCCGGCCGCCTGCGCCAGTTGCACATGCCACTCGGCAATCTTCGGGTCGGCGCTGTCGTAGAGCCCAACCAGCGGTCGCAAGACACTGTTCGGCGGTGGCTCGCCGGGTTTCTGCGCCTGTTTTGCCAGCGGGTTGGTCTCGGAAGCCGGATACGTCCAGTGCAGGAACGGTTGCTTCGGATACTGGCCGTCGTGATACCAGCAGTAGTAGTTCGCCAGCAGGAGAGGGCGTTTTTGCGGAGCGTCGTCGGCGCGCGCGATTGGTAGTGAAGCGAGCAGCAGTGTGCCCAGGAACGTCAGGAACATAATGAATTTCATGTGTTTATATAATACGCCCCCACCTCCAGGCGCGTCCACCTTCGCCACGGCGGAATCGGGATTCCTATTGGCATCTGGGCTAAATCGCTCGGCGGGCAACACCGCGATCGTGCATCTGCGTCGGTTGTCGGGGATGCGGTTCGATCCGTCGGCGTACTGCGTGGCGCGGAACCGGCTCCTGAACGGCAGACGAAGCGATCCGGCCATCGAGCGCCCTGACCAGCTGGTCGGTGGACCAGCCGATGTCGTCGAGGTGTTCCTGGATGGCCTAGCGGACGTTTGGCATGGTGAATGTTGTAGTGGCCAGCCCTTCCAGAAACAACAGCAGGTAGGCCAGTACCGGCGCGCCGCAGAAACAGCTGGCTCCTATTTGCTTCCCGCGTCATTGATTCGACTCTCAAGGGCCGACAAGGTTTGCAGAATTTCGTCGAAACTCACTGGTTCGGCGAGATACATGTCCCGCATTGCCTGGTAATCGCGCCGCAGGTCTGGCAGTCGCTCCGGGCGAGGGACAAGCCGGAATGTGCCGGGCTTGGCCGCATCGTAGTTTGCCCATGCACTGCCAAAGAATTGGCTCTTCCACTTTACGACTTGGTCGCGAATATCGTGCCGGTCGATGGCGATGCTTGCGTTCGGGTGTCTGGCCATCGCCGCTACGTCTGCGTAGTGGCGGGAGAATCGGTCCGGGGTGGGCTTGTCGGCGGGCCGGTGGTATTCGGTGTGGAGAATGGTCGCCTTTTCCCAGAAACTTCGCTCGACTTCCAAGGCGACAACTTCGCACAGCCAGTCAGGAAACGAATCGGGAAGGGTCTCGGCCATCCAAGGGCGAATCGGGTGGCGACCAACCGGCTGCTGGTCGGTCAGCGATCCAAATTCCAACTTCACCGAGCGTCTGAGGTAGTCGAAGCCCGTGGGCTGAGACGATGGATAGTGGAACAAGAGTACCGGCGAGTTCGTCCCTGAATCCGTCAGGAACTCAAACCACGGCCGATTGCCATTTCCAAGAATGGATTCCACGGCTTTTTCCATCGCGGGTCCGATCTTGTGTTGCACCGCCTCGCCGCAGACCGCCTCTGCCCTAGCCATCCACTTGTTGGCCTGGTTCCGGCTTGGGCCTGCGTCGGGCAGCTTCAGAAAGGCGGGCGAAAGCGATAGGTCGATGTCTTCGGAAAATCGCTCGATGATGCCAAACACTTTTGACAGCGAAGTGCCGCCCTTGAATACGAGATTGTCCCCGAATTCCGACTGGAATAGGACTCCCAGCATCCAGCAGACCCAGAAGTCCTTCTCCATGATTACCGGGGAGACGTTCCGGCGGTTTGCGGCCTGCTCGACATATACGCGGCGCTCTTCGGGCGGTAATTTAAAGAAGGCGAGTTTCATGCGCCCTCCTGGGCGAGCTCCCGAAAGATCGGGTGCATCCACGCCGGGGCAAGCGGAAGATCCTTGATAAGTTCACGCCGCTTGTTGGCGGGGATCGTGCGCTTCAAGTGCTCCCGCCGCTCTGCCGTCACGTGCTCCTCGCCCAATTCGCGAAGCGCCTGGATCAACAGGCCGCTGAGCCGTCCCGCCGCTGCCATATTCTTAGCGGTCGTTCGCCTAAGTTGTATTGTGGTCCGGCCAATCTTCACCGTCCGGGTTGGGCCATCGGTCAGGAAGACCGCCTTGGCGGGCACTTGTTCCGACAGTCCCAAAGCGTTCGCCGCGTAGGCTCCGGCTGGCTGTAGTCGCGTGCGGTCGCGTCCCGCGAGGGCTTTTGCCACGGCCTCGGCAGATGGCGAAAGCGGGCCTAGCTTGGGATGTTCCTTCGGGAAGTCGTACACGCCCCGGGCAAGTCGGCGAATGGTCCCTTTCCGAGCGAGCCGGTGGAGGGTGATATCGACCGCCTCGCGGCTGCCGATCTCCAAAAAATCTGCTGGAACAAAGACGGAACCGCGCCCGCGGCTGCGGATTGCCGTAAGCACCCGCGATTCAATGGATTTTGTTATGGCCTGTCCGATCTTCATGTAAGAAATAATGCCATTTATTCCTTACAAGATCAAGGGCAATCTTGGGGGTGGGGGCGGATAACTGTCGGCAAAACGGTTTCGGTCAACAGTTCGATCTCTTCGTTGAGATCGGCTTCAAGGGCCTCGGCGATTGGCCGGGCATTGCAAGGCATCGGTGGGTCGATCGAGGAATGGGCGGATGATCGCCTTGGCCTTGGGGCCGAGCATGATCTGCCTGCGATGGCCCCGCCACCTGTTCTTGTGCGTGTGGGGCTCGTACACCCAGACATCGCCGCTCATGTCGATGTCTATGGCCCGCATGACCACGATCTCGCCGGGTCTGGTGGCGGTGAGCATTTGAAGCCGGATCATCGCCGCGACCGGGGGTGCGACATACGGCAGTACGGCAGGTACACTGAAAGTCAGTGTTTGGCAGTAATTGTATCCCAATGCACCCGGCGCGACTCGAACGCGCGACCTGTCGTTTAGGAACGCATTGGAAATGGCCTGCCAAAAGCCTCGAAAACCCTGCTTTTTAAGGGTATTCAAACAAGTATACCACTCTGGCATACCATTTCAAAACATAGCGTTTTCCTGCGGAAATCAGTGGTATCCAAAAAGAAAAGTGGTAGTAAAGTGGTAGTCGGTTTTCGGGGTCGCGGAGATAATGGGCGAGCCTCTCATGGTGGTATCCTCCGGGCAACATCGCCGGTCCGTTTCACACGACGACGCCTCATTCTCTGACCACTCAATGGGTCACGCCGACAGCAAAAAACTCCGCCGCGTAATCGGGTGACGGTTGCCCTGATGTCCGCGATCGACAGCCCCGATCAGTTCCAGATCGTTCAAGGCATACCGGAGCGCCGCTCTCGCCAGGCCGCATTGCCGGGCAAGCTCCACTTCGCTGGACCCCGCGTCAGGGCTGTTTCGCAACACTTCCAAGATGGACGCTCGGGCGTCACCTTTGAACAGAGCTCGGAGGCGGTAGGCGGGGTTCGCCCGCATCACCCAATCAGCCGGCCGCAGAGCGTCAAGATGTGGCTCGATAGGCTGAATCAGAACTCTCCATCGGCGTGAGGCAGCAGACGCCCGCCGCCGAAGGAGCGACTGGGCGGACGGGTTTCTGCGGTACACGTCGAATAGGGGGCGAGCTTTGATCGCGGGCTTGCAGGTCCGAATCGCCGCATTGAAACGGTCGGCCCCGGTTTGTTCCCTGAAGAGGTCCAGGAGCAGCCCCATCACGGGCCGAGCATCCACTTCAAGATCGTCGGCAATCATCATGCAGAGCCGATGCTTGGCGATCAGGTCGCCATAGGAGCAGAGCCATGTAAAGGCCATATCCAGCAGCCGTGGATCGGAGTGAGCATGGCGTGCGGTGTCGAGCAACAGACGTTCAAGATCCGGGGATCGTGACGCGGGCTTGGCGCTAAAACCGGCGCCGGCCCGGGTCCACCGTGCGATCAGGGTGTCAAGCTCTTTCATCATCGGTCCACCGTTTTCCAGCCATCAACAAGTTCTTGTGTACCCCGGATGTTCTCGCCCTGTTCGCCGCTGCCAAGCAGGTGCTTCAAGTAGCCCCGCACAAACTTCACGTCATCGCGTGTCACCCCAAGTGCCTCAAGGTCCTGTAGATCACGATCGCGGTGGGCCAGAAACTTCAAGGCAATCAGGTCGGCTCGGCTGACTGCAAAGACGTGGAGCTTGCCGTACCGACCCACGAGCACGCGGCGATCCTGCCAACCCTTGGGCAACATCTCCGGGCTCAAACGCACCTGGACATCACTGTTGAGCCAAGTTGGGCTGAACCCAAGTTCGCGGGCAACCGCTTCCGCGGCCGCTTCGACACGTGTCCACGCGTTGGCCGGGGTGTAGGCCAGGACATCGCAGTCGATCGTCGTCCGGCCCCGGGCCAGGAGCCCCGTGATCAGGCCCGCGGCACCGCCAACGAGAAGGACTTCCACTGTGCCGGGCCAGTCCAGAGCATGCCCGACCTTGCGGAGCCCCTCTTCGATTTCATCGGCATTCATCTCGTGACGCATAAGGTTGGGGAACCTGGATATGTCTAAAAAACTATACACTACACAGCTGGATATGTCGAGGTGCTTGAAATACCCTGCTTTGATCCTTCGCTCCACGCCCCAGTCAAGTAGGCCTGACTAGCCGACCGTGCTGGTTAAGAATGGCTTCCTAGTGCACAACGCTGGGCACGAAGGTTTTCTAGCCCCGGGGTCTACGCCTACCACCGGTACATGCAGGTTCTGACTCGGGACACCGAGTGATAAGCACACTGCGCTGCCGTTTAATTGGATTACGACACAATCGCATCAACCAATATGGCCGGGGCTTTGTCCACCGGGATGGTGAAACGCCGGTTGTTGAACCGGGCGCCGCCAAGGTGCTGCATCACCCGAACGAACGAGGCGAACTGCGGATCCCCGCTGTAGGTGTTGCTCTTGAACTCGATCAGGATCTGCTGATCACCACGCTGCCCCAGATACCGGGTGACTTCAAGCGTGTGCATCAGCCGATTCAATTCGGCGAATATCTCCTCGGTTGTCAGCTGAAGTTCCTCGCGGCTGATGCGGGCCGGTTGCGGGGTTTCGGCAATTCTTGGCCTCGTACGCTGCGGAGCATCGGGCGTCGCCGTGAAGTCCAGGCCCAAAGCATCCATGACCAGACCCAGCTCGCGCGTATTGAGCGTGGCCGTGCCGGCGACGAACTCCTGAACGGCAGACGAAGCGATCCGGCCATCGAGCGCCTTGACCAGTTGGTCGGTAGACCAGCCGATGTCATCAAGGTGCTCTTGGATGGCCTGACGGACGTTTGGCATGTGGATGTTGTAGTGGGCTGCCCTGCCAGAAACAACCGCAGTTATCCCCGCACATCCGGTTTTCGCAAGGATCACGATCGGCACCAAACAACCGGTTCAATTCGATCCGCAACTGATCAAGGCGTCAACTTCCGGACGTCACTAACTGACAACCTCATAGGCGTTCGTGCAATAGGCTTGTCCGCTCACGGTTGCTGACGATCCAGCGTTCAATGGTGGACGCGCGCCACCGCACGATTCCGCCCATCGCAAAATCCGCTGGCGGCAATTTGCCTTCGGCACGCCAGTGCTTCGCTGTCGAATCGCCGATGCCGAGAAGCTTCGCCACATCTGAAAGCCGAAGCATGGACGCGCCCATCGCTGAGGCGGCCAACTGCTCGGCGGCAAGACGCGGTCCACGATCAGTCATATCCGTGCTCGGGGGCGAGTTTCGTACGTGGATCGGTTACATCTTAACACGCCCCGCATCACCGCCTTCAACTCCACAGTTCTCCAACGTCTTCGATGGGCTCGATGCACCGCGTCGTATCGTTCTTCGGACTATTTACCAAAGAGCTTACCGGATAAGCCATGAGCCGCTCGGCGGCGCAGGGTTGAAGCAACCTTGCGAGCTGTCCATCGTCGTGAACCTTGGGATCCAGCCACATCGCGTAATCCTGCGGTTCAACGATCACGGGCATGCGGTCGTGGATCGGCGCCATGAGCGCGTTGGGCTCGGTTGTGAGGATGGTGCAGGTTTCCACAGGCTCGCCGTCGCCCTGCCACCGTTCCCACAAACCGGCGAAGGCCAGCGGTTGACCGTCGCGGCGGTGGATGTACATAGGCTGCTTGCGGCCTCCCGTCTTCTTCCACTCGTAGAACCCGTCGGCGGGGATGAGGCAGCGGCGTGACCGGAACGCGGACCGATACGCGGGCTTCTCGTGGACCGTCTCGCACCTGGCGTTGATCATCTTGCTGCCGATCGACGGGTCTTTAGCCCACGACGGGATGAGGCCCCACCGCATCAAGGCGACCTCACGCCCCCGAGGTGTCGCCCGAACCACCACCATCGGCTGGGTCGGGGCGATGTTGTAGCGCGGCAACAGATCAAGCTCATTGTTGAGATCGGCTTCAAAGGCCTCGGCGAGTTGCCGGGCCGAGCGAGTCTGTGTGTACCTGCCGCACATGGCCACAGTTTATCATTGCGGCCCCGCCGAGCTTGTAGTACGGAGTTTGTTAGGGTATACGTTTCGGTGGGGAACCTATGCTCAAATACCTGTTCGTCGATATGAACGCCTACTTCGCCTCAGTCGAGCAGCAGTTTCAGCCCGCGCTGCGCGGCAGGCCCATCGCCATCGTGCCCGTGATGACCGACTCATCCTGCTGCATCGCCGCCAGCTACGAGGCCAAAGCCTTCGGCGTCAAAACCGGCACCGGCGTCCGCGAGGCCAAACACCTCTGCCCACGTATCCGACTCGTCCTGGCGCGGCCCCGGCTCTACGTCCAGACCCATCACCGCATCGTCGAGGCCGTCGAAAGTTGCCTCCACGTCGATTGTGTCTCTTCCATCGACGAGATGTACGGCCGGCTATTGAATGGTGAACGCGAACCCGAGCATGCCGCCGCCATCGCGTTCAAGGTCAAAGCCGCGATCCGCCGCGTCGGCGATGCCCTGCGTTGCTCCATCGGCATCGCGCCCAATCCGTGGCTCGCCAAGATCGCCTCCGACATGCAAAAGCCCGACGGCATGACGATGATCCTCCCCGAGCAGATGCCCGAGATTCTCTACCCACTCAAGCTCACCGACCTGCCCGGCATCGCGTCGCGGATGCTCCAGCGTCTCCAGGCCCACGGCATCACCAGCGTTGAGCAACTCTGTGCCGCTCCAGAAACCCTCCTCGCCACTGTCTGGGGCGGCAAGGTGATGGGGGCCATCTGGCACCAGCAGCTCCGCGGGGTTGCACTTCCTTTCCGCCCCACGCACCGCGGCTCGGTCAGCCACTCGCACGTCCTCCCGCCCGACCTGCGTAATGACCGGGGCGCGTACGCCGTCGTCGTGCGCATGCTGCACAAAGCCGCCCACCGGATGCGCCGGCTTGGCTACCACGCCGAGCAGCTCACCGTCCTGATCAGCTTCGTGGGCGAGGGGCGGTGGGCGCACCCGCAGCGGTTCCCGCCGACCCGCGACACGCTGAGCCTGACGCTGATTCTTCGTGAGGCCTGGGCGCTCAAGCCGACCGGCCATCCCCTCAAGGTGGGCGTCGAACTCTCGAAGCTCCTGCCGGATCAATCCGTCACGCTCCCGCTCTACCGGCAGCAGCAACGCCTCGATTCTCTGGCCAACGCAATGGACAAGATCAACGGCAAGTACGGCCGCGACGCCATCTATCCTGGCGCCATGTTGGGCGCCCGGGACGCCGCCCCAACGCGCATCTCGTTCACGCAGATCCCCACGGACGAGGACTTTTAGAAACGTTCGCACCAAGCACTACCGGGAGAATTGGCCATCCAAGTCCCGAGCACAAACTTGCCAAACTGCCATCACGACTTTGTACGCGTAACAGCACGCGAACGTTTTGCGCGCGTCAATTGGCGAGAAGGGATAACGCCTTTCCGCCTACCATTGCCGGGAAGCGCCAACTCATTAATCGTGTCGTAGTAGTGGAAGTAGCCGTCGGTGCGAATCCATTCCGCAGGTCGAATTGGCTCGGCATTCCCGAGTTGCAGCCCGTGCGTTGTAAGAGAACCCTCCAAGGCCTCGATGACGCACTTCCCATAGTCTGCAATAAAGAAGGCCATCGCTCTTTCAGGTCCATACACCCTTATTAGCTGCACGAGCCAGCCCTCATCCTCGATCCGGGCACCCACTTCAAGCTCGTGAGGACCAAGCCAGGTCACGACTGGTTGATCCCTTAGCGAATGCCACCAGAGAGTGAGTGGCGTGGTGCCCCATGAGTTAATGGCCAGTCTGAATTGCGACCTGACGGTTAGATGCAAATCCCCATAGTTATCGCGAACAAAAACAGGCGCAAACGGCGGGAAATCTGTAACCGTCCGGCGAAGTGCATCTTCAATCCGGGCGGGGTGGCCGTCAAGATGTCGGCATGAAGAACCATCCCTCCAAGTCGGGCAAGGGGCCGCGTCGTGATCCATCGAAGGAGAAGTTCTGGCGGAGGGTGTTGAGTGAGCAGGCGGACGGCGGGCGGGATGTCCGCGCGTTTTGCAGGGCGAGGGGTCTGGCCGAGACTTCGTTCTACGCTTGGCGGCGGACGATCGCGGCTCGGGACCGCCGTGGTGCCGTGCGTACTCCACGGCGTCCGACGTTTGTGGAGTTGCGCCCGCGTGAGGCGGCGCCGCAGGTGAGCGTCGCGCCACTGGAGATCGTCGTCGGTTCTCGGCGGCTGCTGGTCCGCGCCGGCTGCGACGGCGCGTTGCTGCGGGAAGTCCTCGCGGCGCTGGGGGAATGACGTGCTTCGGCTGCCGACGCTCGAACAGATCGACCAATCTCCCGGCGTGCGCATCTTCCTCTGCGTCGAGGCGACCGACATGCGCCGGAGCTTCGACCGTCTGGCGGAGATGGTCCACCGGTCGCTGCGCGAGGATCCGATGTCGGGCAATCTCTTCGTGTTCCGCAACCGCAGCGGCGACAAGCTCAAGATTCTCTACTGGGACCGCGACGGCCTGGCGGTCTGGTACAAGCGGCTCGAAGAGGGCAAGTTCCGCTTCCCGCGCGTGGACGGCGGTCGGAGCAGCGTGGAGGTCCGGGCCAGCGAACTGGCGATGCTGCTGGAGGGGATCGACCTGCGGAGCGTCAAGCGGATGCCGCGGTTCAAGCCGCCGCCAAAGAAGTGAATCGGCGCCGAACGCCAAAATGCTGTGGATAAGTGGCGATAATTTGACAAGCGCGGTGCGGGCGCTATTGTCGCAGGCGTCATGGATGACACGGCCACATCGACGCTGCCCATGCTGCCCGCGGACCTCTCGGCCTGCCACGCGATGATCGCGCAGCTCCTGAGCCTGCAACACCAGAAGGACCGCACGATCGGGCAACTGGAGCACCAGCTCCAGCAGTTGCTGCGCCGCGTGTACGGCCGCTCGGCCGAGACGCTCGATCCCAAGCAGATGGCGCTGTTCACCGAGATGCTCCAGCAACTCCAGGCCGCGCAGCCCACCGAAGCTCAAGCCGCCGTGACCACGCCCGCCACATCGCAGCCTCCTAACAACGGTCACGGCCGCCGCCGCTTGCCCGCCGATCTGCCGCGGCAGCGCATCGTCCACGACCTGCCCGAAGCGCAGAAGCCCTGCCCCTGCTGCGGCGAACTCCGCCGCTGCATCGGCGAGGAAGTCAGCGAGCAGCTCGAATACATCCCGGCCAAGGTCACCGTCCTCCAGCATGTCCGGCTCAAGTACGCCTGCGCGGGTTGCGAGCAGAACGCGGTCAGCCCGCAGATCGCCACCGCCGACAAGCCGCCGGCGCCCATCGACAAGGGCCTGGCCGGCCCGGGCCTGCTGGCCTACGTGATCGTCAGCAAGTACGGAGACCACCTCCCGCTGCACCGCATCGAGCGGATACTGGCGCGGCACGACATCGACATCTCGCGCTCGACGATGTGCGACTGGGCGGCCCAATCCGCTGAGGCGCTTTGCCCGCTCTACGAACTGATGGTCAAGGAAGCGCTGGCGTCGAAGGTGATCCACACCGATGACACGCCCGTCGATGTGCTCGACCGCAAGCTCAAGCAGACGCGCACCGGCCGATTCTGGGTCTACCTCGGCGATCCCCGGAATCCCTCGACCGTCTTCACCTACACGCGCAGCCGATCGCGCGACGGACCGATGCAGTTCCTCTCGAAGTGGAGCGGCTACCTCCAGGCCGACGCCTTCGGCGGCTACGACGGCATCTACGCCGGTCAGGCCGGGGGCCGCGTCACCGAGGTCGCCTGCTGGGCGCATGCACGACGGAAGTTCTTCGACGCGCGGGCCTCCGACGTCGCACGGTCCGCCGCAGCCCTGGCGCACATCCGCCTGCTCTACGACGTCGAGGACCAGGCCAAGGAGCTCGCGCCCATCGAGCGTGCAGCGCTGCGCCGAGAGCTCGCCGCCCCGCGCCTCGCGCAGTTCAAGGACTGGCTGGAGCGGCAGCAGGCCGTCCGCGGCGGCGCCGTCCTCCCCAAGAGCCCCATGGGCCAGGCGATCGCCTACGCGCTCAACCAGTGGGACGCGCTGAACGTCTACACCACGGACGGCGACCTGGCCATCGACAACAACGCCGCCGAGAACGCGCTGCGCCGCGTCGCCCTGGGCCGCAAGAACTGGCTCTTCTGCGGCTCCGACAAGGGAGGCGAGACCGCCGCCATCCTCTTCACCTTCATCGCCACCTGCCAGCGCCATGACGTGAATCCCTTCGAGTACCTCCGCGACGTGCTGACCCGGATCGCCGCCACGCCCGTGAGCCAACTGCCGGAGTTGCTGCCGGGGAAGTGGAAGGCATCTTTAAGAACCGCTATGCCAGTGACCGCTTGACCTTTTCAACCACCTTCGAGACACGTGCTAAGCTGGGAGGAATATTCACCTCGGTGTCCGTGACTTGCCATGTAAAGGTGCCCATCTCCAGCTTTGCATCTGCGTTTCTTCCTTGCTCCAGAGCCTCGATTAGGCGATTGACGGTGCGTGTGATCATTGCCGCAAACTGGCGTCCTTCCTGCGAGGGCAGAGCGTGCGCGGATTCGTCGGTGAAGTCCTGAAGTGATTGGCGAAGTTCATTGGTCATAGGTATCTGCTCACGGCAAGGGGGTGATGATAGCGCGCGGTCCAACAGCTCGATAGTACTGGAACGCGCCGCCCGTCAAGTTTGGCCCGAACTGCAACTGTGGTGCTACGCCGCCCTCAAATACCGTCGTGCCAGGTAACAGCCGAATGGAGGCGGCTTGCGTTGCTTCGTTATTCATAAGAGCAAGTCGGCTGATCCGATCTGCCGGAGATGTGATCCATTCGGAAGTCGCCCAGCGTCCGCCCATCTGGGCGTTAACGCCGTCATAATACCGGAATGCTTCGACTTCTTGTGTCAGCGTCCGCACACGCAATGTTCCACGTTCATAGCTGCGGATAATGGCATTCCGTTCGATAACCGTTAGTCCAGGTCGCGTCTCAGCAAGAATTGCTCGCGCCTGCCGAATATGCTGGGCCGCCAAGGCACGATCGAAAGCCTGTGCTTCGCCGGACGCATACTATGGTTTTACGTATTGGCGAAAAAATGCCTGGGCACAGAGGGGTAGCAGGAGGAGTTATTGTGACAGTTCCTGTCGGATCTGTGCCATTGACGGGGCTTCCGTTTCCTCCTCCGATCGCGAAGAGGTTCAACCCGTCTGCGTATCCGACTGGGTCCCTGCTGGTCCAGCCTCCGATGGTGACGTGGAGATAGCGGTTCCTGACGCAGTTGAGGCCCGTCTCGGTGTCGAGCCTGTACCCGGCGTATCCGGTTTCCCAGTTGACGACGCTGTAGGATTGCGTGCCGTAGTTGGCCGCGTAGACGCTCTGGAGGCCGTACGCGTCGTACTCGTATCGTTCCTTCACGACCCCGTCGGCGCCGCAGATGGCCGCGGCGTTGAAGTTGGGGTCCTGCATGCAGTAGAAGCGTTCATCCAGCGTGCCGGTGGTGGTGGTGTCGCGGTCGCGGAGCACCAGGTCGTCGATGTAGCGCAGGCCCCAGATGAACTGCCGGTCGGGGCTGATCCGGTTGTCGACGCGTTCCTCGAGGACCTGCCAGGCGGCGGAGTGGAAGTAGTAGCGCGTCTCCCGCACATCGCCATTGTCGTAGGTGATCTTCTTGCCGCGTCGGTTCAACCCGTCGTAGGCGTACTGCGCGACCCCGTCGACCTTGACCATGCGGTTCCACGCGTCGTAGACGGCGTCGAGCTCGTGGGTCGGGGTGTCGGGTCCCGGCATCGTCGTCATGTTCCCCGCGGAGTCGTAGGCCGGCTGGACCCAGGCGGGCTGGGCGATGTTGTTGGTGATGTCGAGGATCTCGTTGACCTGGCTGTTGGCGCGGGTCTGGGTCAGGTCGAAGCTGCCGGCGCCCGTCGTGTCCTGCTTGAAGTTGTTCCAGTTGCCCACCGCGTCGAGCGCCCAACGCTGCTCGAACTTCAGGGTCGTCATCCCCGTCTTGGTCCCGTCGAGCGTGCCGCGTTTCATGTCGGACAGACGGTTGATCCCGTCGTAGCTGTAGAGCTGGTCCTGCTCGCTGCTCAGCGACAGCGCCACGGGATTCGCGCGCCACAGCCGATTGCTGTCGGGGTCGTAGCCGTGCTGGATCCGGACCAGGTCCACAGGTGATGATGAACCATAGCCAATCCACGGCATGCCGACCACACGGCCGAACTGATCCAGGCCCGAGTAGCTCCCGGCGGTTTCGCCCCAGAGATCCATCTTCACCTTCGGCTCGGTGTAATCGACATGCACGATGCCGCCCAATCCCAGGTACTTGTAGTCCGCCAGGTGCGTCGAGCCGTCGTCGTCGATCAGCGAGGCGATGCGGTTGAGCTTGTCATTCATGCTTCCGGAAGAGCCGTAGCCGTAGTTCGTCTCCCGGTTTGAGGGATAGGTCAGAAGCTTCGGGCGGATCTGGTTGCTGTTGCTGGCGCCGTCCTCGTACTCATAGCTGCACGACGGAGTGGTGGAGGTCACCACGGCGCCCGACTGCGACTGGTACTCGGTGATGAGCTGCCGGAAGTCGTTGTACTCGCGCTCCACCTGGTTGACGATGTCCCCGCTGCCCACCGCGGCATTGTTGTAGCTGGTGACCTTGCGGACGAGCATGCGGTTGTTGTATCCGGTGCCGATCCGCCGCACCGCGTCGTCGACCCCGCTGCCCAGCGTCGTGATGCGGTCCTGCGTCGTCCGGCCCAGGCCATCGTAGTCGAAGCTGTGGACGCTGCCGTTCTGGTCCTGCTTCGTGATGACCTGGCCCTGGCGATTGTAGGCGTAGATGACCCGGTCGCCGCCGCCGCTTGAGCCGGGGTAGTCAACGAAGCGCAGCAGCGTGCTGGTGGCGATGTCGGAGTCCCAGAGCGTCGTGCCGTAGGTATAGGTCGTCGTCTGGTCGTCGTCGGGGTCGGGCTGCTTGGCGGTGACCGTTTCCTGGGCGCCGTCCGCGGTGTAGGTGTCCCCGCATTAGCTACCCCAATTGGTAATGTCCGTACCTTCGGATGATCCAGCGCCGCATTCTGCGCGAACCACATCGCCATGCGTGGATGATCCGCTAACCCACGGTGCGATTCATTAATCGAGTAATCGCTGTTGCCTGTGAACAGCACAAACTCCCGCTTCGGCAAATAACGCTTGAAGAAGTCATGCACATAATCCGTCTTGCAGTAGCACCATTGCGATTCCGCCGCAGACAGATTCTCCTGAAACCCGTTGTAGTTCAGTACCCATCGGCACCGTGACGCCAACCCGGCAACCGCCTGCAGGCCGTGGAACGAACTTGGGGGAACCATTTCGTTTTCCGTGGCCCATTTGAACATCCGCCTCACACGGCCGACATTCTGATTTACCACGCCGCGGCAGAGACCACGATCGATAAGCTGCTGTCGATAGGTCTTGAGCGCCAAGGGTCCGAACTTGATCGCGGAGTGCAATCCATAGAGTTCAAGCAGGTTCCGCATCGCGAGCCGGATCAAAGTCAGTTCTTTGGTGGGCTGCCCGTTTTTGCGATAGTGCTGCTGGGCAAATTCCCAGTACTTCACAAACAGCTCGTTGACGCTCAGTGCCGCATCAGGCGGAGGCTGCTGAAATGACAAGTTCACAGGCGGCTGCGGGTAAGCGTTGACTGCTTCGTGGTGACCACCCGCAAGCCACTCGGCTACCATCCGGCGGTACTGGCTTTGACTCTCGGGAGTGCCGTGGATGCCGAGGTAAAAATCACGACCATCTAGAGTCACGACGGCTTGACCGGAGGCCTTGTGACGGCAATACGCAGGGAGTCGTTGCGTCAAACGGGGCATGTGCAGCTCCTTCGGTGAGGCGCAAAACCGTATATACGGTTTTGGCTCCAACCTGTGTGCTGCACTGCCCGACGCGGGCAGGTACGCTAAGTAGCGTTCGGCGGCCTGATTGTACGAATGCACCCGAGAGGAGTCGAACCTCTAACCTGCTGATCCGTAGTCAGCTGCTCTATCCAATTGAGCTACGGGTGCGATGAAGAGCGACGTATCTTAATCGTGAGACGGCGTGATGGCAAACGGCTCCGAACTCTGGATTCCGTCAGCTGTGGTGGCTTAAAAGCGTCTTCACGATGTCATGGGCGGCGTTGGGTTTGGAGAGGCGGCGGGAGGCGGCACGCATGGATTTGAGGCGGCGCGGGGAATCGAGCAGGGCATCGATTTTCCAGGGCAGCGTGAGCGGATTGTTGCAGCGGATCGCGCAGCCGTCTTCGAGGAGGTGGTCGCAGTTGCGCTCCTCCTGGCCGGGGATGGGGTTGACGATGCAAAGGGCCAAGCCTCGGGCGAGGGCTTCGGCGGTGGTGAGCCCGCCCGATTTGCCGACGAGGATGTCGGACGCGGCCATCAGCTCGTCCATGTCGGTCGTGAAACCGAGGACCTTGAAGGCAACATTGCCGCGCGGCAGGTCGGCGACCTGCTTCTCAACGAGCTTGCGGAGCTTCTCATTCTTGCCGCACACGGCGATGACCTGTGCCGGGTGACGGAGCTGCGCGAGACTGGCGATGAGGTGCTGGAGCGGGCCGACGCCCAGGCCGCCGGCGGAGGTGAGGATCGTCACGCGGTCGGGGTGGAGGCCATGCTTGTTGCGCATCGCGGCGGCGTCATTCGGCGCGGCGAAGAGCGGATCGATGGGGATGCCGCTGACGGTGATATTTTCAGCGGGGACGCCGAAGCGTGTCAGCAGCTCGCGCGATTCTTCGATGGCGACGAAGTAGCGGTCGGCGGCGCCGGCGAGCCACATGGCGTGGACATCGAGGTCGGTGACGGTGACGGCCAGCGGGCAACTCATGCGCTCTTTGGCCTTGAGCCGCGAGATGATGTCGCTGGGGAGGAAATGCGTGCAGACAGTCAGGTCGGGCTGCTCATCGTGGAGCATGCGGACAAAGGGGCCGGTGTTGAGTTTGTTGAGCAGGTGCGTGAGGCGATCCTGTCGGCCGGGCTTGTCGAGACGGTCGTAGAGCCAGCCGAGGACGCCTGGGGCGCTGTTGACCAGTTCGATGTAGGTGTCGGCGTAGAGCTTGCGGAAAAGGGCGTTGGTGAATTGCAGCGTGTCGATGTGTCGGACGTCGCGCGCGGCGCCGGATTCCTTGAAGGCTTTTTCGAGGGCCTGGCCGGCGCGGACATGTCCAGCGCCGGCGGAGGCGGAGAGGATGAGGACTTTGTTGAACATGACACGCACCCCGTTTTGAAAATTAACGTCAACCCAGGCCGTGGCGGCGCGTGCCGGTCGCACCGACGACCGGAGATGCCGATCCGACATTAGTGAACTTTTCATCGAATGGGGCGAGCAATTCCTCGATGCGCTGCGCCCGCTCGCCCTGGAATACCGGCGTCTTTCCCAATTGCGTCATCATCGCGCGGAAGAGCGGATACTCTCGCAATGCAACGGCGGAATTGTAAATCACCGGTGCGGACAGGTCGGTGAGCCCGCGTGCCAATTCCGACGGGCGAGGCAGGGGCGCGTCGTCACCGACCTTGCCCGCCAGTTCCTGAAAGATGCTCAGCAGCAGGACCCTGAAAAACTCGTCAACGGACTGCTTGCCCTCCCGCCTCCGCTCGCGGAAGGTGCGGTAAGTGAAGATCGTCCCGCTGAAGTGCACGAACTCCGGCGGTCGAGCCATCACCCCCACCTTGCCTGCCGAATAGTCGGCGTACTGCGGGTAGAGCATGCTGTCGAATTCGTGCCGGCCGTGCGGTGTGTCAACGAACCGACCCTTGAGCGCGAAAGGAGAACGGCTTCGCGCCCAGCGCGTCGAGAACATCAGCTCCCACGTCCCGGGGATCGAATAGCCGAGCTTCGTGAAAAACTCATCGATGCGGGCGGTGACGCCCAGCGTATTCATCTGCCGATCGCGGCACTCCCGGTAGTGTCGCTCGAGGCCGTCGCGCTCGGCGAAAAAAGCGTCGGCGTCGTGCAGAAAGATGTGCTCGCACCGCGCGTGCTTGACGGTGTTGACGACCTGCATCCAGTGAGTCGCGGCGCTGCCGGGCGGCTTCATCCGGCGGATTATAAAGTAATCACGCCTACGCAGCTCGACGAGTTCGATCCGCGGGTCGTCAAAACCCCGCACCACGTCTCGCAGCGCCGCCCCGCCGTCGTCGCCCCACCCATCGGGCACGACGAGGATCTGCTTGCAGGATTGCGTGTCGATCTTCTTGAGCCCCTCGAGCGCAAAGCTGAGCAGGAACGGCATGTCCATCGGGGACGGGAATACCAGCGTGTAACCCGCCTCCAGTTCCGGGCAGCGGTTCCAGCGTGCGAACAGATTGCGGAGCAGAAATCCCTTGATATCCATTGCCATGCCAGAGATTGTACGTGCGGTCCGTTTGGTGTCGATGCCTAATGTTCGGTCAACGCCCGTTCGCTCCCCTTGGCCCGCTCTCGGCCCATTGACAAATCGGCGTGCTCGACTTCCACTGTCTACCCATTCTGGAGAGGCAGCGATGAGCACAACCGCGACTTCGAATATGACCGACCGTTACCAAAATGCACGTCGCACGCTTGAGACGATCGGCCAGGCCCACGTGCTGAATTTCTATGATCGGCTCGACCCCGCCGCCCGCGCCTCGCTGCTTGATCAGATCGAGTCGCAGGATTGGCCGCAGCTCGCCGAGCTCATTGAGACGCACGTCAAGAATCAGCCTCCGCTGCACCTTCCCAGCAAGATCGAGCCGGCCCCCTACTACCCCGCCGAACCGACCGCCGCGCTCGCCTCCAAATTCGCCGACGCCCGCAAGCTCGGCGAGAAGCTCATCCGTGAGGGCAAGGTCGCCGCGTTCACCGTCGCCGGCGGGCAGGGCACACGTCTCGGCTGGGACGCTCCCAAAGGCACATTCCCCGCCACACCCATCTCCGGCAAGCCGCTCTTTCAGGTCTTCGCCGAGTTCATCATCAAGACGCAGCGGAAATACGATGCCACCGTGCCATGGTTCGTGATGACCTCACCGCTCAACGATGCGCCGACCCGCGCCTTCTTCAAACAGCACAACTACTTCGGCCTCGACGCGACCGGCGTCACGTTCTTCCCGCAGGGCACCATCCCCTCCTTCTCGCTCGACGGCAAGGTGCTCATGGAGTCCCCGTCGCAGATCGCAGCGAATCCCGACGGCCACGGCGGATCGCTCCGCGCCCTCAAGCGCAGCGGAGCCCTCGATCAGATGTTGGCCGGCGGCATCAAGCACATCAGCTATTTCCAGGTCGATAACCCGATCGTCGCCTGCATCGATCCGCTCTTCATCGGGCTCCACGCCGCGGATAGAGCGCATATGTCCAGCAAGATGGTCACGAAGGTCGGCCCGCTCGAGAAGGTCGGCAACTTCTGCCTCGCCGATGGCAAAGTCACCGTCATCGAATACTCCGACCTGCCCGACACGCTCGCGCAGCAGCGCAACGCCGACAACTCGCTCCGCTTCAACGCAGGTTCCATCGCGATCCACGTCATCGACGTCGATTTCGTGCAGAAGCTCAACGCCGGGCGTTTCGGCCTGCCCTACCACCGCGCCGTCAAGAAGATCCCGCACATCGATCCCGCCACCGGCGCGGCCGTGACGCCCGACATGCCCAATGGCGTGAAGCTCGAAACATTCGTCTTCGACGCGCTGCCATTGTGCGATCGCAGCATCATTCTTGAGACGAAGCGTGAAGAGGAATTCGGGCCCATCAAGAACGCTGAGGGCGCCGATTCGGCCGTGACGAGCAAGCAGCTTCAGAGCGAGCGTGCGGCGCGGTGGCTGCGTGGCAACGGCGTTAAGGTGGATGCAACCGCCGTGATCGAGGTCAGCCCGCTCACCGCAATCGAGCCGGCGGACCTCAAGGGATACAACCTCCCCGCGTCAATCATTGCCGGGGCGAAGGTGAG
>JAYVTN010000139.1:0-1523 GCA_043788785.1 Spartobacteria bacterium
AGAGCTTATGCCAGGCTAATCGGGGAAAGTCCCTGCCGGGACAAGGGAAGGCTGTCCGATGTCAAAAATCTTCTTCCTAATAAATCCGTGGTTAGATCCTAGTTGCCCGGTTGGGAAACGAATTTATTTGCTGACCGATCTTGGCATCGCACCACTTCTACAATTAGTCAGGCATCTTAGGCCCTTTTCATCGGTTTTTTGTGTATCGACCTATCGTAAAGCACGCGCAGACCTCCAATGCAATTCACGCTTTCCATGCCTAACCAAACCGTATTGGGGATGAGGGTGCGACTGCCTACTGGGTCGTAGTTGCAAGTCTAGAAGCGGAACGGACTGTTTATAACCGGATTTCCCCCTCATCCTAACCCTTCTCCCCCAGCGGACGAGTCACCGCTGGGGGAGAAGGGCTTTCAGAACTTGACGCCAAGGGACAGACTAAACGAATCCGTTTTCACTCCGTCGTTTGAACCATTATAGTGGTAGGCCGCCTCAATGCTGAATCGCTCCTCGAACATTACACCCAGAAGCACACGACCACCCAGGTTCCATTTCTTTGTGCCCACGCTTTGAACTACCGCAGTGGAGCCAATGGTAACCGTCTTGCTGGCATCCAAATCTGTGTAGGCAAGGCCAAGACCCAGTCCGCCGTAGGGCACCGCATTGCCTTTGCCCATTTTTGAATCGCCAGTGGAGAAGGGCATTCGCTCGGTGTACGTTAAACCGTAAACCGAGAGTTTGTTGCCGTTTCCGCTGTTGCGAGACCAGTCAAAGTCCACGCTCGGTTTGCTAAGAGGAGACAAAAACCCCTTGCATTGCAAGTCGTAGCTAACTCCCAGCCCAAATCCGCTGGCCTTGGTGAAGTCTTTAGCTTCATTGCCCAGCAGAGAATTCAATCCCACTCGAACCGTAAATGGTGACGCTTCTTTCACCGCGCTACTCGCGGTTGCGGCGATCACTAACAAACCTGCCGAAATCAATAATCCTTTGTTCATGCTTTTCTTGTCCTCCGTGTATTTGAGACTCGTGTAAATATAGCACGATGGTGCTCAACTCCCTGGGTCAAAATCCCTCGGCCAGAAGTCCAGCACTTCCCGTTTGAGTAGCACCGCTAGGTGCCAGCGAATATCGCCTTCGTCGCCCGGAACCCGTGGACCTATTGCAAGGATTAAGCTCACAAAACTCAGCCACTCGTTGGGCGATTTCTTGAGTTCAACAAAGATCGCATCAACGATAGGTTGCCTAATGAGTGGCAAAGTCTCGTCATAGAACCTAATCTCTGATTTACCGTCCGCAACCTTCATCCCAATCTCACTGAGCCGAACTCGATCCCGTTCCAAATCAAAATCCCGAGACCCATAGTTTCCGTAAAGATGCCCAAATGGAGCGGGCAACCCAATACAGTTTGCCCTTCCGCGCCGTGACTCACGGGAGACTTGGCTTTCTTGGCTTGCCCCCATCCTCAGCGCTTCCGCCAGCGAAAAGAACCGATCTAGGAAGTGGGGAGTCGCATACTCAGAAACCAC
>JAYVTN010000140.1:0-9449 GCA_043788785.1 Spartobacteria bacterium
GCCAGTGTACTCGACGACGCTGTGTATCTTGATGCTGGAAGTTTTCTACCGGTACATGCCGATCAACAAGTAGTTGAGATCCGATTCCACAAGCAGGCAGGGGTGCTTGAGGGTTGGGATGGAATAGCAGGGGGAGCCCTGGTGGCTAATTGGCAGGGGTAGCCGTGCATCGCAACCCGCAGGGAAGCCCTGCATGGTTTCCCGCAGTGGGTATCCGCAGGGGGAACCCTGCTCTGAGGCACCCGGTCACAAAAAAGAGCCGGTAGCTTCGGGCGGGAGTTGACGACACCTAAGGCATTCCAATAAAATGAAACCAATGTCCCTCCTATCTCGCGGTTTTCAGCTGCTGACACTTGTTGTGCTTTGCTCAGTTTTCGCAGGTTGCGGAAGCGGCATTTACCGCGAGATGTATTCGCCCCGGCCCAACAAATTTGTGCCCCCCCCGCGCAAGGCAATCGTGCCGATCGTGCCGACGCCACCGGCGCCTGGGGACACGACGCCTTTGGCCCCACGCGGCTCCTCGGCACCTGTCCCGCAACCGCCCGTTCCGGTGGTGCCAGCGGAGGCACCAGCGCCAGCGGTGCCCGGAGTGCAGTAGGAGCGGGGAGCACTCCGGGGCTCCCGAGGGTTTCGCCCCCCGGGATTGAAGCTTCCAGAGGCACCATTTTTTGAACGAGCCCCCCGAGTCAGACTTGGCCAGCCATGGCAATTACAACACCCCTTCCCCTGGCCCCCAGACGATTTTAGGGGAAGTTACCGTCTATTCTAATCAAGAGGTGCTCGCCAAGTACTCCATCGAACATGGGGAGTACATTATCGGTCGGGATGCCACGTGCCACATCCTGGTCGATGCCGACGAGGTCTCCAGGCACCATGCCCGTTTGACCCTCTCCGGGTTTGAGTTGCTCATTGAGGACATGGGCAGCAGCAACGGGGTATTCATTGATGGGATCCAAGTCCAAATCCCCACCCGTGTGCGTGCGGACCAAGAGGTCCAGATCGGCAGTGCGCGATTGCGCATTGGGCTGCGGGAATCGGCTACCAAGCAACTTGCGGACGCGTTGTGGGACAAGGATCTGGGGCTGGAACCCCTCAAACAGCTGCTCACGGCCAAGAAGTATCGGGTTTTGACGGCCATTGGCCGTGGCGGAATGGGGGTGGTCATGCAAGCCCGCGACGTGAGGATCCGACGCACGGTGGCCATGAAGGTGATGAAAACGGGCGACCAGTTTTCACCCGAGAACGTATTGCGTTTCATTGATGAAGCTCAGGTCACGGGTCAACTCGAACACCCAAACATTGTGCCCGTCTACGAGTTGGGACTGGATGATCATAACGAGACTTTTTACACAATGAAACACGTCAAGGGGATCACCCTTGACGCGATTTTAGACGGATTGCGATCCAAAGATCCGACAGCGGTGGTCAAATATCCGCTGGCAACCCTGACCACCATCTTCCAGAAGATTTGTGACGGGGTCGCGTTTGCCCATTCCAAAGGCGTGGTGCACCGGGATCTCAAGCCTGAGAACGTCATGATCGGTGCTTACGGGGAAGTACTGGTGATGGATTGGGGGTTGGCAAAAAACATCACGAGCGGCAGGCGACCCCCGCTGGAAACCAAGGCCAACACGTCCGAGTACGCGCCCTTGGTCGACGGGCGCGGCTTCGAGACTCTCCACGGGCTAATTGTCGGAACCCCACCCTACATTTCCCCGGAGCAAGCGCGTGGGGAGATTGATAAGATCGATGCGCGCTCGGACATTTTTGTGCTGGGGGAGATTTTGTACGCCATCCTTACTCTGCGGACCCCGGTGCAAGGGGAAACCTTGGCCGAAGTGGTCGAGAAGATTCTGGCGGGCCATATTAAGCCGCCTACGAGCTTCAACCAGGGTTCCAGGCCCTCTGGGGTCAGGCCTGTGAACGAGGCCCATGGTTTTGTGGATCTGGTCCACTGCCCGGGCAAACGGATTCCCGAAGGCCTCTCGGCTGTGGTCATGAAAGCCTTACAGGTCGATCCTGCACTCCGTTATCCCAATGTGGAGGAGATGCAGGCCGATATCACCGCTTGGCAAGGCGGCTTCGCTCCAAAAGCCGAGCGTGCCGGTTTACTCAAGCAAATCTGGCTCTTTGTGGGTCGACACAAGACGGAAGTTGCGCTTTCGACGGTGGCCTTTGTGGTCTTCAACGTGTTGGTGGTGGGATTTATTTACCAGCTAGCTGTAGAGAAAACTTCGGCTCAAGAAAGCGCACGCAGAGCAATGGAGAGCGCCGAGCGGGCCCTCACCAGCGAGAAACTCGCAGCGGAACGCTTGGTGCAATTACGGGGTACAGCGCCCACCTATTTCCAAGATGCCCAGTCCTTGATAGAAGATCAGGCATTTGAGGAAGCGTTGAAAAAGATCGATTATGCGATCGAGCAGGTTCCCAACGAGGCCAATTATCTCAATCTGCGTGGCAACGTGCTCCAATCGCTTTTTCGGTGGGAGGAAGCGCTTCTGGCCTTCACAGATGCTCTGGAGCGCAATCCAAAGCATGCGGAGGCCAAACGCAACAGGGACTTAACGGCTCGTTTACTCAACTTTCCTAAACGTGATGAGCGGATCTCCCAACCGGCTTTGAGGGAGATGCATACCGAGTTCATCAAACAAGGGCGGGTCGCGGAAGCTTTGGCCGTGTTAAAGGAGCTAGTCCACGACCGTTTCGTCTTTGAGACAACGTGGAAGGCAGCTTTCGAGCACCGGGGACTGAAGAATCGGGTGGAGACCAATGACGATGACACGCTCAACGTGAATTTCAGTCAGATGCCTCAACCAGATTTGCGCAAACTGCGCGATATGCCTGTGGTGCGCCTCAACTTGGATGACACCCGATTGCCGGATTTGGCAGCACTCACCGGCAGCCGCCTTCAACAGATCTCTATCAACCGCACGTTGATCAAGAAATTGTCCCCCTTGGCGGGGATGCCCCTGAAGGTTTTAAGCGCAGATGGGTCGCTGATTGTGGACTTACATGCCTTGTCGGGTGTTCCGTTGGAGTCCCTTCACATTTCGGATACGGGCGTGACCGAATTGAGCGGGGTTGATAGCAAGAAGCTGAGGGAACTGGTAGCTGCCAATTGTCGGGGTCTTAAAGACATCTCGGCCCTCAAAGGACTGGCTCTGCAGAAGGTCAACCTCAGTCGGACGGGAATCCAGGACATTTCGGCGCTGGTGGGATGTCCGGTTCGTGAATTGGTTTTGGAAGGATGTGCTGACCTGCTGGATATCAAAGTTTTGCAGGAATTCAAAAGTCTGGAGACATTGGTTCTCCCGGCCCAGTGCAAGGACGTTGAGTTTCTCCGAGGCCATCCGACCTTGCGCCGGCTCTCCTACAAACAACCACCGGAATCAATCGAGGAGTTCTGGAAGAAAGTCGGACCTGCGCCGAAACCGGGTAAGGATTGACAGGTTTTGCCGGGATGCGGGGATTTCTGGGAGCCATTCGGGCAGCTTTGAGAGGCTTTGCGGGATTTGCAGGATTCGTCGCCCGGGACTGGCCGATCCTGTCTAACTGTCTAACCAAGGAAAAGCCACGGCCGGAACAGGTTCCGGCCGTGGCATGAATTGCTGGAGCCGGCTTACTTAGCGGCTGTGCAGTGCTGCTTGCCGCAGCATTTCTTGGGAGCGCTCTGGCAAGCCGAGAAGCCCAAGGCAAAAATGACCAAGGTCAAGAGGGTGGTAATGGTTTTCATATTCGATCCGGTATGGACCTTGGTGCGTGGGGAGTCAATACGGGCCAGAGCTAATCTTCGATGCTCTGGAGCGCCTCGCCGTATGGTGATCGCGCCGATGCAGCTGCGGTCCTCCGGCATGGGACCCCTGCGCTCCTGACATACTGGCCCGCGCACCCGGGAAGGGACGCTTGTGCTTGCGGTGATAATTGTCGGGCCTGTGTGTTTTGAACTATAGCTGCGTTGGCCGGTAGCCCTGCAGCAGGCCCCAGTCGAAGCGTGTTTCTTTCCGCGATTTCGATGGCCCAAATTCGGACACCATGGGCACGAATTTGGGGACGTATCCCCGCGCAGTGAGGCCGTCTGCTGTAAGCTTGGTCAGAACGTGGGCAGGCTCTGGCGGGTTGGCAGGAACCGACCAGTAAACGCGGATCTGCAGCTCCTTTGCGGCGGGTTCATCGCGGGTGTAATGCACCCAGTCTCAAGCACCTCAATCGCCTTGGAATGCGAGGGCTCTGCGATCAAATATCTCGTGCTCGGAAAAAAGAGCGGATCAATATCGTGAAGATAGGTTTTTCCATCAAACGCTGCAGTGCGAATGAAAAGCGTCCGATTCAGGCGGTTCCATAGATGCTCTGGATTGGGATCGAAAAGGGTGGAGTCTTCGGCGCCCAACGGCCCAGTCATTAGGAAGCAGACGAGAAGCAGCACGAGAAAGTTGCGCATGGCTTTTTTAGTGGAACTTGTGCCGACTGCATTCCGGGCAAACCGAATCGGCTCGAGAAAGAGCGGGGGCCTTTGCGCGCGTCTGCCAATCAAGGGGCGATTCCCGCATTGGGCGGTAGGTATGGGGATGCGCCAGGAGCAGGTTCAGAGGGGGCGTTATGGGCCTTGAAGCGGACAGGGTCACTAAGGGCTACTCGATCCGTTTGGCCATGGCTTGGGCCTCCAAACAGAGCTCGGCTGCCAGGAATGCATGCTCCTGGGTCATCGCGTTTTCGGTGCGATTGAGGCAATCGAGGATGAGCGCCCCGAAGAAGGGATAACCGACTTGTCCCTGGCAGCGGATATGGTGCTCGCCGTGATGATCCACCAGATAGAGCTGGTCGCCCTCCGCTTCGCGTCCCACATCAACGTACTTGCGCAGTTCCAGATACCCTTCCGTGCCCAGAATGAACGTGCGTCCATCGCCCCAGGTTCGTAGCCCGTTGGGGTTGAGCCAGTCGACACGGGTGTAATTGGTGGCTCCATTGTCGGCCACCAAATTGGCTTCGCCCCAATCCTCAAATTCCGGGTATTGCTTGTGGTGATAGTTGGCGACCTGCGCGTTCACAATGCGTGCGCTCCGGGCACCGGTGTAGTAGAGGAACTGCTCGAATTGGTGGGAGCCGATATCGCACAGGATGCCCCCGGTCTTTTCCTTGGACCAAAACCAGCCCGGGCGCGAAGCCGGGGTACTGCGATGGGGCCCCAATCCCATGACCTGCACGACGCGCCCGATGGCGCCTTGTTCGATGAGTTGGCCGGCGCGCACGGCGCATTCGACGTGCAAGCGTTCGCTGAAATACACCATGTATTTCTTTCCCGTGCTGGCGACCTTCAATCGGGCGGCATGGAGCTGTTGAGGGGTGGTGAACGGGGTCTTGTCCGTAAAGTAATCCTTGCCCGCATCGAGCACGCGCAGGCCCAAGGGGCCGCGCTCATTGGGAATAGCCGCAGCCGCGATCAGCTTGAGTTCTGGTCTCTCCAAAACCGCTTCCAGACTCGCAAGCGGTTTGGCCGAGGGAAACTTCTCGCAAAACTTTTCAACCTTGGCCGGGTCCGGATCGTAAACGTAACGCAACTCGCCCCCTGCTTCGATGAGGCCCTGGCATTGCCCGTAAATGTGCCCATGGTCAAGGGCCACTGCGGCAAAGGGAAACTCCCCACTTCCTACAACCGGAGCCGGTTTGCCCACCGGGGCGTAGTTCATTCCATCAGATTTCTGCATCCGCGCAGGCTAAAGGGGCTTTCAACGCCAAGTCATGGAAAAACATTGTGATCCTTTGCACGGACTGTGGCTTAATTGACCATGAAGTTTCTAATTGGCTTGCTGGCTTTGACCATAATGGCGGGTGCCGCAATTCCCAACTCGGAGCTCGATGCCATTGGACGACGGGTATGGAAAAACGAATGCGCAGGCACCCGCGACGGGCTCACCTCCTGGAATGCCGGGGAAAAGTTCGCCTCTTTGGGAATCGGACATTTCATCTGGTATCCGGCTGGGCTCGAAGGGCCATTCGAAGAGAGTTTTCCCAAGTTGGTGGGGTTTCTCAACGGGAATGGGCAGAAGCTGCCGGCTTGGTTGGTGGCCGCCAAGGATTGCCCCTGGAAAACCAAAGAGGAATTTGAAGGCGAGTTCCGCTCTGCACGGATGGAAGAGTTGCGCGCGTTATTGGCTTCCACCATTCGCCTCCAGAGCCGCTTCCTGGCACTCCGGATGCAGCGGGCTTTGCCGAAAATGCTGGAGGCGACATCCGCGTCCGAACGGGCACGGGTGCGTACGAATTTTGAGCGGCTTCTGGCTAGCGGGCCAGGAACCTTCGCCTTGATTGACTACGTGAATTTCAAGGGGGAGGGGACCAACCCCGCGGAACGCTACCAAGGCCAGGGTTGGGGATTGCTCCAGGTCTTGGGCCAGATGCAGCTTGGTGGACAAGCGCCCCAAGCATTTGGCGTGGCGGCCTCCGAGGTCCTTGAACGCCGGGTCCACAACGCCCCAGCTACCCGAAATGAAAGGCAGTGGCTGGCCGGGTGGAAATCCCGGGTCCGCAGCTATGGCCAATGAGGGAGCCTCTCCCGGCTTCCGTTCTGGGTTAATTCAAGAGCCCCTAGGCAAGCGGGCGCAAGCTGGTAGAGTCGGAGTCATCTACTTTTCCTGTGAGCAATATTCCTGAGATCCAACCGAAGTTTTCAATGTCCCCCGCAACCCGGACGGCTTTGATCGTGTCCGGCCTGTTCCTGTCGGGGATTCTCCTGGCCACGCTCTGGGTGAGCAAAGAAGCGCTACGGATCAAACGCCAGCGGGATGCGACCGTGGCCGCCAGTAACCCCATTAGTGGAGAGATGGTATGGGTGCGCGAGGGCAAATGCACCATGGGCGCCAATGATGGGTTGCCCGACCAACTGCCGCTCCACGACGTGAAGGTGAGCGGGTTTTGGATGGATAAGACTGAAGTGACCAACCTCCAATTCGCGGCATTCGTCAAAGCCACGGGGTATCTGACGACAAGCGAGCGGCGGATCGCGACAGATCCCAACGCGGGTTCGCTGGCATTCAGGCCCCCTGGAAAACTGGAGTCCCTGGAGGACAGTGGTCAATGGTGGAGCCCGGTGGGCGGGACCAGTTGGCGCCACCCGGAGGGTCCCCAGTCGGATCTGAATGGCAAGGAGAAGCATCCGGTGGTTCACGTGACATACGAGGATTGTATCGCTTACGCTTCGTGGGCTGGCAAACGGCTGCCAACCGAGGCGGAATGGGAATACGCGGCCCGGGGCGGTCTGGTGCACAATGATTTCGTCTGGGGTCGGGAGAAACTCCCCGAAGGCCACTGGATGGCTAACATCTGGCAGGGCGCTTTCCCCGGGGAGAATACTGGGGAAGACGGTTTTGTAGGAACGGCGCCGGTGGCCAGTTATCCGGCAAACGGATTTGGACTCCAAGACATGGCGGGTAACGTGTGGGAATGGTGCGCGGACTGGTATTCGGCGGATTATTACCAAAAGAGTGCCCGTAAGGATCCCCTGGGCCCTCCCGATGGGAGTCAGCGCGTGATTCGGGGCGGCTCTTTTCTGTGTGCCGACAGCTACAGCAAGGGATATCGGCCCAGTGCCCGCATGAAAGCGCCGCCCACGCTCAGCCGGGCGGACCTTGGGTTCCGCTGTGTCCGAAGCGGTCCAAGTCCCCAGGTTGAGCAAGGGCACTAAAACCGACTAGATCGGGGCGGTGCCCGTGCATTCAGGATAGCGCGTGCAGGCCAGAGCTAGCTCCCAGCCAATACCCGCCGCTGCGCATACCTGGATTGTAGAAGATAAGATTGTTGCCCAGCGAACCAAGGGCGAAGACTGATCCTTCCATGGACCCTTTCACACCGGACATCCACCCACTCATCCGCACCATCCGCAACCAGCGCGTCATCCTTGATGCGGATCTGGCCAAGATTTACGGAGTGCCGACCTCGCGCTTTAACGAAGCGGTTAAACGCAATCGCGGCCGTTTTCCCGAAGGATTCCTCTTCCAGCTAAACGCCCAGGAACACGAGGCTTTGACATCGCAAAATGCGATACCAAAGAGCGGTCGCGGCCGCGTATGCGCCGGTCAAGGGTCTATTGCAAGTCTGACGCCTTCGAGCCCCAGCTCCGGGGCGCTTGATGACATGCAGGTAAATCATGGTTGTGGAGACATCACTGTGCCGGGAAAGGGTCCTGGACCGTCCGGATGTAGCTCCGTGATTACAATTGGGGGGTCGCAAAGGAGTGACACGATGTGTGGGTTGTTACCCGCTTGCGGATGCCGACTTGCGCGCGCAAGCGCTCACAAGGTTTAGACACATTCGGGTCTCCCGCTGCGGTTCCTTGTTAGCAAATTGCGGATCGACCCGGGCCATCGGGATCATGTGGAAGGCGAGATCCCAATAGCAAGACCGCGACCTCGACGACCGATCTACCGGGGGTCGGGTGGACCGGGAGAATTCTCACACCAAGGTCACCAAGCGCACCAAGGGTAGGGAGCCCACTGGTGGGCGGGTTCCACGCAATCGCGACCGACCGCTAGGCAGCCTTGGTGTTCTGGGTGTGAGATTTCCTGCGCCCAGATCCCGATTCCAGACTCGGCACTCAGTACTTCTGGTTGGCGGTCGGAGTGGCCCAGGAACATGGCCCTCCATCTGCGTCAATCTGCCTGGCATCTGCGGATTCATTTCGTCAGCCCCCCGATTGTGGGTTGATCCGCGGATGACGGGCAGATTAACGCAGATGGCAGGACCAAAATCCCAACCCCAAACGGGCAGATTCGAACGGGATAATAGCGTGCAATGTTCCGATTGGGGGTCTCCCGGTATGTGCCTTAACTGGAGCCCCGGATGCCTTAACCGGAGACCCGGCTGTCCGGTTGTCCTGAAATTTGCGGCCTTGGCGTCTTTGCGTCTTTGCGTGAGAACTCGGTTCGAATCCTCAACGGCAGGCTCACGCTAGGACGGGACGTAGAAGCAATGTTCTGAGTCTTGATTCACGCCAAGACGCAAAGACGCAAAGATGATTGAGAATGAGATCGGCAAAGCTCGTGGTCTGATCTTTCGGATCAGTGGTCGAAATCACTCGATTCATGGCCGCATAGGCCATTGTTGTAATGCCGTGTCCGGGCGCTTTTCGGTTAACTTGGCCAGCCACAGGGGGCCATTCTCATGTCGTTGGTGTGCTTGGTGACCTTGGTGTGAGAATTCTCCCGGTCAACCCCCGACAGCCAACCAGCCACACAGAGTCGGGATCTTGGCGCAGGAATTCTCACACCAAGGCCAGCAAGCTCACCAAGGCTGCTTCGGAAACTTTGCGCCGTTGCGCACTTTGCGTGATGCCGTTGGTGCGTCGATGAGCGGTGCCGTCTGGAAACTGGCTGTGTCCCGATGCCGGGCCGCAGCGGACAGTTTTTTGGACTCGGACAGAAAGACCCGGGCCGAACTCGCAGTTCCTTGTTGATGAA
>JAYVTN010000141.1:0-5411 GCA_043788785.1 Spartobacteria bacterium
TGATGTGACGATTCCCGTGGTCAGTTCAGATACCACAGAAGGAACTGTCTCACCCGCTTCCCTGGTATTCACCAGTGCCAACTGGAGCACTCCCCAGACGGTGACCATTACGGGTGTCGATGATGCCACCAAGGATGGCAACATCAACTACAAGGTCGAACTTCAAGCGGCCGAAAGTGCGGATGTGAAATTCAAGGGTATGTACTGGGGTACTTTGCCAGTGACAAACTTCGACAACGAGCCATGAAAATGCGCACATTTTTCAAGAACCTGTTCGGCCCAAGCTGCGGCACTCACAGTGGAGTCGAAGTGCTCGAGGCGCGGGTGGCTCCGGCTGTCCTGTTATCTCCCACCACTATTTCCTACACGGATAGCGATGGGGATTTGGTGATGGTGAAGTTTTCCAAATCGCTTTTTACCTTGAACCAGGCCGGCATCGATAAAGCTAATTCGGTGTTCATGTTTTCCACAGGGTCCATCGACAATGTCGGGACGGTGCCTCAGCAACTGCAGGCCATCAATCTGGCGGCTCTGACGGTTAACGGCGTGAATGCTGCGAGCGGCGTGTCAATTACGGTATCATCTGTGGCCGGCGCAATTGGCAACGTTCCTGGGGACGGATTTGCCGATGTGGGTGCCATCAACGCGGTTGGGCTGGGGCTTGGAGCGGTGAAGATCAGCGGGGATCTGGGGCAGATCGATTCGGGCACAGACAGTGTTGCCAAGGGGATAGCCTCCCTGGGCGTGCGTTCCTTGGGGGTGCGCGGCACGACAACGCAGTCGGCGACAAGCCCGAGCTTGGTAAGCCAAATCGTGGGCGGCCTCGGAAGCCTGACGGTGACCACCGATGTGAAAGACGCTTCGCTGCTGACCTTCAATGGCGCGGTCAATTCGCTCGGTAAGATTGTGGCGGTTGGTAAAATCGGGAGCGTCTCGATAGGGCGCGATCTGATCGGCACGGCCGCGCAAGAGGCAGCCAGCGACTTTACCGGCGTGATCCAAAGCGCCTCTTCGATCGGGGTGGTCAAGATCGGCCGGGATGTGATTGGAGGCGGAGGCGAGAGTTCGGGAGGTATCGTGGGTTCATTCATCACGAGCGTCCGGGTCGGAGGCGACCTCAAGGGCGGTGCCGGGCTCAACAGCGGCGGGATCACGGCCGGTGCCAATCTGGGAGCGGTGTCGATTCTGGGAAACGTAGTGGGAGGCGCAGGCGACAATTCCGGGTCTGTATCGGCGTGGGGTAAACTGGCCTCGGTCTCAGTGGCTGGGAAGTTGATGGGAGGCGCGGGAGCCAACTCTGGATCAATCTTTAGTGGATATGCGGGCACGCTGGTCGGCGACATGGGGGCCGTGAAGGTGGGGGTCGCGATCCTGGGCGGGTCCGGCGACAACTCGGCGACCATCAGTGCCACGGGCAAGATGGCCAGCGTGAGCGTGGGCGGGCTCCTGACGGCGACCGCCAATGCGGGAGACGCCATTGTTGGAGGCTTGGGCATCAACAGTGCCACTCTCTCGAGCGTCGGTCCGATGGGGGCTGTAAAAATCCTCGGCAACCTTCAAGGCGGCAGCGGAAGCCAGTCGGGCGCTATCCTCGTAACCGGCAAGCTGGCGGCGGTCACGGTCACTGGGAATCTGGTGGGAGGAAGCGGGCAGGACAGCGGGCTCATCTCGGTCTTTGATGACCTTGATAGGTGGAAAGCCGGAGCAATAGGCGCGGTAGCCGTTTCGGGTGCGCTCCAAGGAGGGGCGGGGGCGGGGTCCGGGGCGATCCGGAGCGAGGGCGGCATCGCCTCTATCAAGTTGGCCAGCATGCATGGAGGAACCGGAGCCGCCAGTGGCGCTATCATTAGCGGTACAGGAGTGTTGGGAAGCGGCAAGATCGCTTCTATCAAAATAGCTGGGGACCTCGATGGTGGCCTGGTAAAGGTGGGCGCTAAGTTGCCTGTGTTGAGCGTCGGCGGGGCTGTCAATGCCGCTACGATCGCGGTCGGCTTTGATCTAGGCGCGCTCTCGGCGCAAAGCCTGACTGGGACTATCATCTCCGCCCGGGGCCAAGAGGTGCAGTCCTCCAGCACCGACCTTGCAATCAAATCGATCAGCATTCGTGGATCCGTGACGAGTTCCCAAATTTTGGCCGGCTACGACTTGAGCGGGGCGGGAAGCAATCCGGATGCGCAGATTGGGCTCATCAGTGTGGCAGGCGATTGGACCTCAAGCAGTGCAGTGGCAGGGGTGCGGGATGCCAATCTGGACGGGTTCGGGAACGCAGATGATGTGCGGTGCATCGGTTCCGACAGTGCCGGGATTGTGTCGCGGATTGCCTCTGTGGTGATCGGGGGCGCTGTGCATGGGACGGCAGGGCCCGGGGACCACTTCGGGTTTGTGGCCCAGCAAATAGGCGCTTTCAAGCAGGGCTCCGAGAGCTTGGCATTGGTCACGGCTCAAAGTTTGCAGGTCTTCGAGCTCGACCCGGTCACCAACGACGTATCGGTGCGCGAGATTGCTTAAACAACCGGTTTGCCCAGGGAGATCGATGCCCCGGTCGTCCCAAAACGACGGGGCGGGCGACGGGGCGGGCGGCCTAAAACGGGGTCAAGCCCGTGCGTGCCACTCCACAGAGCTCGTACCAGCCGCGCTTGTCCTTGGAGCGTGCGTCGAGTAATGCTGGCAGCGATGAAACGGTTTCCTGTGATTTTGTTGGCGCTTTTCGCCTCGGTTTGCGCCGTGACGGTTGTCCTGCAGTATATCTCCCAATCCGGACTCAAAAGCGCCGTGGCGGAATTGCGGACGGAATTAGCGCTCCAAAGTAGCGAGATGGAAAAGACGCGAGGGGAGTTACTTGAACTGCTCGGAAAGAGTGAGGTGTACCGGAAAGAATCGCGCGAACTGCGCAGGGCTCTGGTGGAGGGCAGGACGGGAGCGCCGATCAAGAGCGAACCTGTGCTTGAAAACGCATCGGCAAAGTAGCCAACATCCAAGGATTTATGACAAAACCGGAAATCCTCCAGCGCCTGCTCAATCCGGGGATTGTGGCTATCATCCGGGCCGATTGCTCTGACCAATTGATGGGGGCTGCGGAGGCGCTCTTGAAGGGCGGGGTGACGGCGATGGAAGTGACCATGACCACCCCCAACGCATTGGAGGTGATTGCCGCAGTGACCCGACGGTTTGGATCCGAGGTCCTGATGGGCGTGGGTTCGGTGCTCGATTGCGAGACGGCACGCGCCGCGATCCTTGCAGGAGCGGAGTTTGTGGTCACGCCGGTGACCAAACCCGAGGTGATCCGCTTGTGCAACCGGTACGGTAAGCCCATCGCTAGCGGGGCGTTTACGCCCACCGAAGCGCTCCTGGCCCACGAGAGCGGAGCCGATTTTGTAAAACTATTCCCGGCCGACCAGGTTGGCCCAAATTATATCAAAAACATCCTGGCACCGATGCCGATGCTTCAGATCATCCCTACCGGCGGGGTCACGCCGGAAACTGCTGGAGCCTTCCTTAAAGCGGGCTGCGTAGCCCTGGGAGCCGGTTCCAGCCTGGTTTCCAAAGAAATCCTACAGCAGGCCGATTGGCCTGCACTGACGGCTGCGGCCCGGCGCTTCGTGGAAGCGGTCCGGCTTGCGCGGGCGTGAAAAATGCCCGGAAGGGCCCCAAAAAATCATGGCGAAAAGCACCACTCTACGGAGCGAAATTTTAAGTTTACTGGCAAAGCCGACCTACCAGCCCATGGACGCGGTGGAAATGTCCAAGGCGCTCAATCTTTCCGGCGGCGAGCGTTCCAAATTGCGGGGCGAACTTGGCAGTATGGAAGCGGACGGGGAGATCGCCCGAATCCGCAAGGATCGGTATGTGATCCCGGAAGATGCCAATCTGGTGTCCGGATCCATCCAGTTCCATCACGGGGGCAATGCCCACGTGCTCAATGAGAAGAAGGATCAGGCGGACGTATTCATCTCCCAAGCCAATGCTGGCACGGCGATGCACGGCGACACGGTGGTCGTGCGCTTGGTCCATGAAGGCATCCGGCAACGGCCCGATTCCCAACGTTTGGAGGGACGCGTGATCCGCATCCTGCAACGAGCCAACGACACCGTCGTGGGCACCTTGCAAAGCACTCCCAAATTCTTCTATGTCGTTCCCGATGACGCGCGATTCCCGCATGATGTCTATGTGGCGCCCGGCGCACGTCCCATGGGCCGCACACCACAAATCGGCGACAAGGTCGTCGTCAAGCTCGCGCCTTGGGAAAATCGCCATGTAAATCCCGAGGGCGAGATCATCGAATTGCTTGGAGCCGCGAGCGATCCGGGGGTGGACATGCTCTCCATCGTCCGCAAATACAATCTTCAAGAGCAGTTTCCCGATGCGGTAGTGCAAGAAGCCGAGCGGATTTCCGAACAGATTCCTGCCGCCGAGATTGCACGGCGCGAGGATCTGCGCAATCGCATGGTCATCACCATCGATCCCGATGATGCCAAGGATTTCGATGATGCCATCGACGTGGAACGCACCGCAACAGGCTGGAAGCTAGGCGTCCACATCGCCGATGTGTCCCATTACGTGCAGCCGGGAAGTGCTCTGGACCGCGAAGCGCGTGAGCGTGGGAACTCCACGTATTTGGCCGATCGCGTGATCCCTATGCTCCCGGAGCGCCTCAGCAACGGGATTTGCAGTCTAAAGCCAAAGGTTGATCGTTTGACGACTTCCGCTTTCATCGACTTTGATCGCAATGGCAAAATCCGCTCGGCGCGATTTGCCCGCACGGTCATCTGCAGCGCCGCCCGGCTGACCTATCGCCAAGCCTATGCGGTTTTGAACGATTTGCCGGTTCCGCCCACGCCCAACTATGAGCGGGGTGGCAAGGTGCATCTGGATTCCAAACCGGTGCCCATGGAGGTTTCTGCCCAGCTTAGGGAACGCGTGAAGATCGCATGGGAGCTAGCCGGATTGCTTCGCAAAAACCGGTTCGCGGCCGGTTCGCTCGACCTTGACTTCCCCGAAGTCAAAGTCTGCTCGATGACCAGGGCAAGGCCGTGAAATTGGAGAAAGTCGAAAACGACATTTCCCATCAACTGATCGAGGAATGCATGTTGGTGGCCAATGAGGTGGTGGCTCGCGAACTTAAAGGCCGCAAGGTGCCGGCCATTTACCGCGTCCATGAAAATCCCGATGCGGACCGGTTGGCGGACTACCGCCAGTTTGCCGCGGGGTACGGCTTCAAGCTTGGGGATCTGACCCAGCGTGGAGAAGTGCAGAAATTCTTGGTGTCCATTCAAGGCAAGCCCGAGGAGTACGCGCTCAAGTTGGGATTCCTGAAGAGTTTGAAGCGGGCAAAGTATGATGTGACGCCGCTGGGTCACTACGGGCTTTCCAAGGTCAACTACACGCATTTCACGAGCCCGATCCGCCGGTAT
>JAYVTN010000142.1:0-7456 GCA_043788785.1 Spartobacteria bacterium
CACGTCCGACAACGGCAGCGGCGGTGCAGTCGGTACCACGGGCAGCGCCAGCACTTCCGTGAGCGCTTCCGATTTCATCGCCAAGAACATCACCTTTCAAAACTCCTCCCACGACGGCATCGCTCAGGCCGTCGCACTCAACGCCAGCGCTGATCGCGTGGCCTTTTCAAACTGCCGCTTCTTCGGTTTTCAGGATACGCTCTACGTAGGCAACGGGAGACAGTATTTCAGCAATTGCTTTATCACGGGCGATACCGACTTTATTTTCGGGTCCGGCACCGCGATCTTCGATTGGTGCACGATCAATGAGAGCGGCAGCTATGGATACTACACTGCCGCCAACACCAACTCCTCGACCGCAGTGGGTATGGTTTTCAGAAATTGCACGCTGACCGGCAATCCCAACACTGCAATTGATCCCGCGACCGGGACCCGCTACTCGACCGTCACCGCAGTCCGTGATAACAGGACCTATTTGGGTCGGCCATGGGGATACAAGACCACCAAATCCAGTGTGACGTATATCAACTGCAAGATGGGGCCGCACATCGCGGCCGGGGGCTGGAGTCCATGGAACTCAGGCAACACCGATCCCACCCGCACGACCCGCTACTCGGAGTATGCCAGCAAGAAGTTGGACGGCAGCCCACTGAGCCTTTCGGAACGCGTGTCGTGGTCCCACACGCTGAACTCCGCACAGGAATACTCCATCTCTCACGTCTTTGGCCCTGCGAGTGGTTGGGAGGGAAATTCCGTGGACTGGGGTGGAAGTTATGTTGCGTGGGATCCCGTGGCCGCATTGAACAGCGTTCCGAGCGTCACGGTCGCCGGGGGCCGTGTCCCGTCGGGCATGTATAGCCTGATCAACCGCTCCAGTGGAAAAGCGCTGGATAACCTGGGCTCAACCGCCAACGGGGCCGCCGTCGGCCAGTGGGCAATCAATTCCAGTCCCAACCAGAACTATATTGTGAGCTACATCGGCGGGTATGCCAGACTCATGTGCGTCACCGGATATCAGTATTTGGACAGCATCGGACACACCGGGCTTGGCGGAAGCGTCGCGCAGTGGGCAAACAGCCCCAGCTACAACCAGCAGTGGACGATTCGGGATACTGGCGGTGGCTACTATACCATCAGCAACCGCGCCAATGGTCTGCTGCTAGACTCGGGAGGACAGATCACCAATGGCGCATCCATGAAGTTCTCGAATTGGAATGGGAGCCCCAACCTGCAGTGGAAATTCATGGTTCAATAACCAAGAGAAACTCGCTCCGGCACTCGTGTGGTGAGCTTCCCCAAAAAGCCTGCGGCGAAGGCTCCGACTCGCGTGGCATCGCGCCCGACAAACACACCATGAAAATGCGGATCGCCTTCGCGATGATTATCGTTGCCGCAGCGGCGTTCGTCCGTTGGCCAGCCCCCATTTCCCTCCAGCCTTCGGCGGCGCCTCCTGCGGAACTCGCTCGGCCGGGTGCCCCAAATCCTCGGTCCCTAGCCGCTGAACCTGTTCGTGGCGAGCCATCCCAACCCTCCCTCCCCACCTCTTCCCCGGACGAGTGGACGCTGAAACAGGTGGTTGAGATTCAGGAGGCCTTGGGCTCCCCCAACGAAGCAACTTACGAGATTGTGAGTATCACCCTCTTTCCGGCCCTGCTAACACGGGATGTGGTGGTGGCCGCGCGTCTGCTGGCAACCATCGGTCCGAGCCCGCTTCGTGATGAACTCCTGCGCCAGGTCGCCCAAAACTGGTCCCAAATCGATGCGTCCAGAGCACTTGAGTGGGCTACGAAATTGAGCAAAGCAGACGGACGCGAGGACGCCATCAGCGGGGTTTGCACCGAAATGGCGCAATCAAATCCGCAGGCTGCCATCGCAGCGGCCGATCGCCTCGGTGTGGGCAATGACAAAGGTGTCTTGGAAAATTTGGCTCAATTGTGGGCAGCCACGGATCTGGATGCGGCCCTGGCTTGGGCAGAACGCAGCCCGCCGACCCCATCGCGCGACCTTCTACTGGCACGCGTGGCCTATGCCCAGTCCCACACCCAACCGCTGCAGGCGGCTAGCTTGGTTGTGGAGAAAATCCGCCCGGGCCCAGTCCAGGACGAAGCGGCGATCGCTATCCTCCATCAATGGGCATTGCGCGATCCCGCGATGGCCGCCGCTTGGTTGGAAAAATTTCCCGACGGTCCCCTGCGCCAACGGGGCCAAGAGGAACTGGACGGAATCGCGCTCCGCCAAGGACCGGGCCGTGGCACCGAGGCACCGGGCGCTAGCGAATAGGCAGTCTCTGAAAATGCTCTAAAAATGGGCCGGGCGAGATCTCGGCCAATTGTGCTCATACGGAGATACAGTTTCCTACAGGACCAGCGTTCGCGGACGGCAAGGGCGAATGTCTTGGCGTTAGGCTCTGGGACGGTCTGACTTGCCCGTGCTGCGTGGGTTGCAAGGCAACCACGGCAAGGCCTCCTCCGAATGGACGATAGCGCGCCTATAGGCAGAACGTGCGAGCTTCGGAATGCTACTGCCACCCGGCAGATGAGCAAGACCCCCCAAAGCTTTTCCCACAGGCAAGCCATACGCGTACAGCCACGGCGTCGAGCGTCGCTGCGCATCGTCGCGGCAGACTTGCAGCCGGACGTTCCCCAGCCAACACGAACTCACCGCAAACCAACAACCTGATATGAATACAAAATTGCTAACAGCATCCATTTTCGGAGTCCTCGCGAGCTTTTATGGCACGCAAGCCAGCGTCATTAACCTAGATGCGAGCATAAGCCATCAGCCCATCAAGGGATTCGGCGGAGCGGTGGTGTGGGCGGAAGGCACGGTGGTCAATCGCAACCTCTACCACGCGCTTTTTTCAAGCTCCGGCTTGAATGTCAGTTTTCTCCGGGTGCGCAATTGGTATGGGATCAGTACGGAGACGTCGACGGCCACCATCATCAGGCAATTCAGGAACTACCAGCCAAATGGCAGCGTGATTATGAGCTCCTGGTCACCTCCGGCTTCGCTCAAAAGCAACGGACGCACCGACCAGGGAGGCACCCTCAGAAAGGTGAACGGCGGTTATGATTACCCGGGTTTCGGCGCCTGGTGGCTCAACTCGCTCAACTACTACGCAAGCCAGGGCGCTGTGCCCGATTATGTATCCATCCAAAACGAGCCCGATTATTCAGCCGATTGGGACAGCTGCCTTTTCGATGCCGCCGACAGCGGCCCCAACGCTTACTATGACGCTGGGTTGAATGCAGTCTGGAATAAATTCCAGGCACACGGCTACTCACAGGTGCAATTGGTTTCGCCCGAGAGCGGGCACACCGGCAATGGCGAGGTGCAGAATTACCTCAACAATCTTTACACCTCGCATGTGGGTGCGATTGCTTTTCATCTCTACGGCGACAATGTCAACGGCTCGGGGGGCTCAAATCTGACCACCATGGAAACCAATTACAGGTGGTGGGATTGGATGAAGTTCCAAACCGAATATAATGGCGATGTTTCGCCAGCCGGGACTCCCGGCTGGCTCGGGCCCGCCATCACCATCCATAGGACATTGACGATGGCCGAGGTGAATGCCTATCTGGCCTGGCAACTGGTGGACGGGCCGGGGCAAGGTTGCATGGCGGCAGATGGTACCCGGCATGACCTTTATTATGCCTTGGGCCAGTATAGCAAATTCATCGTGCCAGGAGATGTGCGGATGCAGGCGAACTCCGATACGTCCACGGTCTTGGCGTCCGCCTACCGGCACAGCCTCGCAGGAAACGACCGAATCGTTGTCGTGTTGATCAATACTGGAGCCAATTACGACACCGCCACATTGACGGGTAACAACATCGTCCAGGGCAGTTGGAACGTGTATACGACCGGAAATTATGGGAGTTATAATCATCGGCTTTATCACAGCGAAAGCTATACGGGCTCGGCGCATAAGAGCACGCTCCTGGCCCCTTACTCCGTGACGACCGTCATCATCAACTGATCAGGACGGCACCCGAGTGCAGAAAACGTCCGCGGATCGGGTGCCGCGATGGAGTGCGGTAGAAGCCTCAAGCGCGGCACCGCTTTGGATCAAGGGCAAGTTCTTGGGGGGCGGAGCTCGTGGGTAATTGAAGGCATTGCGCCGCGGTTATGATTTGCTTTGCGTGGAATCCCGTAAAAGCTGCCCACGCGATCGGAGATCGCAAATCATGTTTCCCTCCAAAAGTCTCTTCTGCGCGATACCCGTCGCGTTGCTTTGCGGGTTTTCGTGCCTTGCCGCAAACGAGGCGCGGGTCATTACAAGTATCGCGGAAATCCGCGGCATGTCCCGCGAGGAAGCCGCCCAGGCGGTGCCGGTGCGGGTGCGCGGGGTCGTGACCTGGCAGGACACGGCTTCGCGGCCCACGTTTTTTATTCACGACGGGCAATGGAACATGTGGGTGGATCGCTCCACTGCCAGGAGGCGGGATCTCTGGCAGGGCGGCGATCCGCCCGTGGAAGAGAGCATGGTGGGTGCGCTTGTGGAGGTGGAGGGCGTGACCGATCCGGGCGGCTATGCGCCTTGCATTGTGCCGGTGCGCTTCCACCGCGTCGGCTCGCAGGCCCTGCCGGAGGCCAGGCGCGTCCCGCTTGAGCGGCTCCTGTCGGGCAGCGAGGACGGCCAGCGGGTGGAAGTGGAGGGAGTCGTGCAGGCGGTATCAGCTCCCGATGACCGTGGCGATGTGAAGGTCATCGTGATGGTGGACGGGCATCCTTGCCGGGTGGCCTCCGAGAACGGCTGGAGCTTTAACGCCGACCAGTTCGTGGATGCGCGCGTGCGCGTCCGTGGCGCCCTGGTACCGCTCGCAAACCTGCGCGCCCAGGTGGCGGGCCTGCGGATGGTTGTCATGGGAGCCGAGGATTTTGAAATTGTCACCCCGCCTCCGCACGACCCCTTTCAGGCGCACAAGGTGCCACTCGGGAGACTGCTTCCATTTTCCGCTCACGCCACTCCTTTCCACCGCAAGGTCACCGAGGGTGTCGTGACCTTTGCCGCTCCCGGCCAGTTCTTCTTCATGCAGGAAGGGGCGAGCAGCGTCCGGGTCCAGTCGACCAGTGCGCGCGTGATGCCGGGCGATCGGGTCGAAGTGGCGGGCTTCATCGATACCTCCCACACCCTGGCAGCGCTCGCCGGCGCCATCGTGCGCCCGTTGGGCCGAACCGAAGTGCCCGCTCCAGCCGTGGTCGCTGTGCAGAGAATCCTGCACCCAACTTTTCGCGGTCCGCTGGAAAAAGTCGCCGAAACCGATTTCAGCGGCCGGCTGGTGCGTTTTCCAGGTGAACTGCTGCGGATCGAGCGCCGGGACACGAATCTTCCCCTGTCGCTCATCATCGCCTCGGAGGGTTGCGTGTTTCCCGCCGTCATTCCCAGCGGAGAGTTGCGGATGCCGTCGGAGTGGGTGGCGGGAGCTCGACTCGAACTCACAGGGGTTTGCGAGCTTGATTTCCTGGAGGATGCCTCCACGCAAAGCTTCATCTCCATTTCCGGGTTCCGGCTCTGGCTGCGGTCCGCTCAGGACATCCACGTCATTTCAGTGCCTTCCTGGTGGACGCCGCCGCGGTTGAGTCTCGCCCTGGCAGGGACGGTTTCGGTGCTTTGCCTTGCGCTGGCTTGGGTGCTGCTCTTGCGTCGGCAGGTCGACAGGCAGATGGCCATCATTTCCGGCAAACTGCACCGCGAGGCAGTCAACTCCGAGCGCAACCGTCTGGCGCGCGATCTTCACGACACCCTGGAGCAGCAACTCGCGGGCGTGGCGCTGCATCTCGATGGCGCCGAGGACCTTATCCGGGACGATCCCGATGCTGCCTCTGAAGTGGTGGCGCTCGCTGGCCGCATGCTCCGCCATACCCGGATTGAAGCGCGCCGGTCCGTGTGGGATTTGCGCTCGCAGGTGCTCGAAGCCCATGGGCTTGGTGCCGCGCTTGAGGCCCTGGCCCGCAGCGTCACCACCCCTTTCGGCCCCGTCGTTGAGGTCAGCGTCAACGGAGCGAGCCACCCACTGCCGCTCGGCGCGGATTTTCAAATACTGCGCGTGGCCCAGGAAGCCTTGGCCAACTCGCTCAAACACTCCGGAGCAAGACGGATCCACATTGACCTGGAGATGCTAGCCGACTCCACCCGGCTGACTGTGCACGATGACGGCGTCGGCTTTCCCACCTCCGCACCGGTCCAAAACCCCGTTGGAGCCCATTTTGGATTGCTTGGCATGCGTGAGCGCGCTGGCCGGATTGGCGCCAGCTTGACCATTGCCAGCGAGCCGGGCCGAGGCTGCACGATCACTTTGGGTCTGCCCCATTTTCCCCTCCCCAGCCCAAATGTCCCCCCCCCGAATCCGCATTCTCATCGTTGACGATCACTTCATGGTGTCCCTCGGATTAGTGAGCGCGCTGGCGCGGGAACGCGACATGGAGGTTGTCGGCGAGGCTCGCAGCGGCCATGAGGCGCTTGAGCTCTTCGAATCCCTGCGGCCCGATCTGACGCTCATGGATGGCGTCCTTCCAGACATCCACGGCGTCCAAGTCACCCGGCAGATCATGCGTAACCATCCCCAGGCGCGCATCATCCTTATCTCCATCAACGATACGGCCGAAGACGTCCACCGGGCGATGGAGGCCGGTGCGTCGGGTTATCTGCCGAAATCCAGTCAGAAAAGCGAGTTGGTCCGCGCCATCCGGGCCGTCGCCGCGGGCGGACGCTTTTTGCCCGGGGAACTCGCGCTCCGGCTCGCCGAGCGCGAGCGTTTCACGGCGCTCAGCCGCAGGGAAATAGACGTGCTAAACCTGGTTGCGCTGGGGCTCACCAATAAGGAAATCGCCGGGGTGCTGGGCCTGGGGGAAGTTACCGTAAAGTCGCACCTTTCCCACGCCCTCGCCAAGTTGGGAGCGCCCGACCGCACGCGCGCCGTGACTCTGGCCATGGAGCGAGGTTTGCTGCGATTGTAAGTGGGAAACGGCCATTGAAAGATGGGCACCAACGTAACGGCGTCTCTCATATCGAGCGGGGTTTGTCTCACGCAAAGACGCAAAGACGCCAAGGGTTCCTCTGGCAGGCCATTTACCACTTGCGGCGAAGGTTAGGCCACATCTTCATCTGGTGAGACCTGGATCCTTCTGATGAGGAATTGGTGTTGGATGTGCCATGCACCAGACCACGACTTTCTCGCCGATAATGTAGTAGGAGCAACCATCGCCGCTCAAGTCCGGCGCCTCATTGTCTCGGATAATTTCCTCGATCTTGTCTTTGATGGTCCGCCGCTCGTCCTCACTGAATGTCTGAGCATCGTCGAGATGCTTGCCGACGAATCGCCACATCGCCTCGTGTTCAGCGTCCCAATTCATGTTCCCATTCAGGAATGCCTGGTCGGTTAGCTTGCCTGCGATACGTATCAGCTCACCCTGCAATGTCTCAGCTTGTCCTCCCGATGGGACAAGTGTG
>JAYVTN010000143.1:0-2697 GCA_043788785.1 Spartobacteria bacterium
GCAGTTGCGGTGGCGCCTGTGGCCGAACTCCCGGCGGCGGCTTCCGGGGAGAAACTCCGGGAGATTACCTCGCCGATGGTGGGTACCTTCTACTCGACGGCTTCACCAGAATCTTCGGCCTTCGTGAGCGTGGGACAGGAGATCACCGACGAGACGGTCGTGTGCATCGTGGAGGCCATGAAGGTCATGAACGAGATCAAGGCCGAATGCCGTGGTGTGGTTGCTGAGATTGTCGCCGAGAACGGTAAACCCGTTCAGTTCGGTCAAGTGCTCTTCCGTCTGCGTTAGGGGGTTGGGTGGCGCCAAAACGCGCCTCCGGCCTAGCGAACTGTCCTGATCCCATCCTTTTCACCCACGGCTCCCCAGCAGGGGCGCCCCAGTTCTGTTTCCGATGTTTAACAAAGTCCTGATTGCCAACCGCGGTGAAATCGCACTGCGCGTCATTCGCGCCTGCAAAGAATTAGGGATCAAAACCCTGGCCGTGTATTCGGAAGCGGACGTGGATTCGTTGCACGTGCAACTCGCGGATGAAGCCATCTGCATCGGGCCTGCCGCGAGTTCCCAGAGCTACCTGAAAATCGACCGGATCATCAGCGCCGCAGAGATTGGGGATGTGGATGCCATCCATCCGGGGTACGGGTTTCTTTCTGAGAACGCGCACTTTGCGGATGTTTGCGCGAGCTGCAATATCAAGTTCATCGGGCCGTCGCCGGATTCGATCCGGGCCATGGGCGACAAGAACACGGCCCGTGCGACAGCGCGCGCAGCTGGGGTGCCGGTGACGCCAGGCTCGGACGGGCTCATTGAATCCGAGCAGGAGGCGCTGCAGGTGGCCAAGAAGATCGGCTATCCGGTGATGATCAAGGCTGTGGCGGGTGGCGGAGGGAAGGGGATGCGGCCTGCGCATAACGACGTATCGCTGGTCCAAGGGTACCACGGGGCGCGAATGGAGGCCGGAAAAGCTTTCGGGAATCCTGGGGTGTACATCGAGAAGCTCATCGAGAACCCGCATCACATCGAGTTCCAGATCATGGCGGACATGCACGGGGACGTGGTGCATATCGGGGAACGCGATTGTTCGATGCAACGGCGCAACCAGAAGATCATCGAGGAGACGCCCTCGCCGCTGATGACCGAGGAGTTGCGTCAAAAGATGGGGGATGCCTCGGTGAAGCTGGCCCAGTCGGTGGGGTACGTTGGAGCGGGAACCATCGAGTACTTGGTCGATGACAAGGGCAGCTTCTACTTCATGGAGATGAACACCCGGATCCAGGTGGAGCATACCATTACCGAGGAGGCTTACGGGATCGACCTGGTCAAGGAGCAGCTCAAGGTTGCCGCCGGCGAGCCGCTCTCCGATTTCGTGCGCAACGCGAAGCTCAAGTATCACGCCATCGAGTGCCGGGTGAACGCGGAAGATCCCTTCAATGCCTTTCAGCCCAGTCCCGGGAAGATCGACCTCTACTACGCCCCGGGGGGACGCGGGATCCGGATCGATTCCCATGCGTATGCGGGCTACACGGTGCCCCCCCACTATGACTCGATGATCGCCAAGGTCATCGCCATGGGCACGACCCGCAGCAACGCTATTGCCCGGATGCGGCGGGCCTTGGGCGAATACATCGTGCGCGGGATCAAGACCACGATCCCTTTCCAGGAGGCGATCATGCGGGATCCGGACTTTATCCGGGGAAAATACGATACCAGTTTTGTAGGCAAAATCATCGAATCCGGGGTCGCCAAGCTGCGCCGGTAAGGTCGGGGGACGTTTTGAAAGCGTTAAGCGATTGCCAGCTCTATGGCATAGTGGACCTCGGATACGTGCGTGCCCTGGAAGCTGTGGCGATGTGCGAACGAATGATCGATGGGGGCGTCGATATCATCCAGTTACGGGCCAAAGGCGCATCCGAGGAGGAAATTGAGAGCCTTGGGAGCCAGCTCTTGGCCGTGACGGAGCCGGCCGGGGTGCCCTTCCTCTTGAACGACCATCCGCAACTGGTGCCGTCCATCGGGGCTCAAGGGGCGCATGTGGGCCAGGAGGACTTTGCAGTCGATGAAGCCCGTTGGAGGGCGGGGCGCGCATTGGGCAATGAAGTGGCCCTCCCGATTATCGGTAAATCCACGCACGGCTATCAGCAGGCGCTTGCGGCGGAGGCGGCTGGAGCGGATTACATTGGCTTCGGGCCCTTGTACGCGACGGCGACCAAGCCGGGACGCGAGGCGATCGGCCTCGAAGAGATCCGGCGGGTCACCCAGGGGGTAGCAATCCCGGTATTTTGCATCGGCGGCATCAAGCTGGAAACGCTCGCGGCGGTACTCGAGGCCGGAGCGCAACGGGTGGTGATCGTTTCAGAGCTCTTGCAAGCCCGCGACATTGTGGGCTATTGCCGTCAGGTCCGAAGCTTGTTGCCGCGGCTTGGGTAAGCCTTGTCCGCTCCTGATTATTTCCACGTCCTACTCCAATTAAAAATCATGTCCGTACTCGTTGTTGGTTCCGTCGCTCTTGATACCGTCAAAACACCTTTGGAGGAGCATGCGGATTTACTGGGAGGGTCGGCTTCCTACGCAGCGGTGGGGGCGAGCTTCTTCTCGCCCGTGAACATGGTGGGTGTGGTCGGGGGAGATTTCCCAAAGGCGCATCTCGAATATTTCCTGAGCCGCAAGATTGACCTGGAAGGACTTCAGAGGGTCGAAGGC
>JAYVTN010000144.1:0-6760 GCA_043788785.1 Spartobacteria bacterium
GGCCGGGGTCGCTCTTTGCGCCGGGTTCTTCTCCGGGTGATTCACCATTCCAAAAGAGGCCAGGCCCAAGGCCAGTCCCTCACTGCCGGGGGGCGTCACCAAACTGGATGCTGTGTAGCCGGGAATAAAGCGCTCCCCCGGCCAACAAATCCTCGTGTTTGCCGCTCTCTACGATTTGGCCTCCGTCGAGAACCACAATCCTATCGGCTTCCCGGATTGTTGACAGCCGGTGGGCGATAATGAAGGTGGTCCGCCCTGCCATCAAACGCCGGAGTGCTTCCAGCAGCAGCGCTTCGGTCTCCGCATCCAGGGCACTGGTGGGCTCGTCCAAAATCAGGATCGGCGCATCTTTCAAGAGCGCCCGTGCAATGGATAAACGTTGGCGTTCCCCGCCAGAAAGGGTCGCGCCCCGCTCGCCAATGACTGTGTCGTAACCCTGGGGCAACCGCTCGATGAACGGGTGAGCGTTGGCGGCCCGGGCTGCGGCCACAATTTCCTCGCGCCCCGCGTCCGGGCGGCCATAGGCGATATTCTCGGCAATTGAGATCGGGAAAAGAAAGGGTTCCTGCAAAACGAGGGCAATCTGGCCACGCAAAGTCCGGAGCTGGAGATCGTGGATGTTGTGTCCGTCGACATACACGGCCCCTTCCCAAAGATCATAGAAGCGCGGGATCATCCCCACCAAAGTCGTCTTCCCTGAACCGGTGGGACCCACGATGGCCACGGTCTCGCCTGGAAAGGCTTCAAGGGAGATATTTTTGAGAATGGGTTGGCCGGCGGTGTAGCCGAATGATGCGTTCTCGATGCGCACGTGGCCCAAGGCAGCCGTCAACGCGATGGCGTGGGGTTTGTCCGCCATGTCATGAACCCTGTCGAGGATTTCAATGACCCGCAACGCGCTCCCGAATGCGCCGGAGATGGTTGAGCTTGTCTGCATCAAGGTATTGAGCGGCCCGTACAAGGCTGCCAGGTAGGCGAGGAAAACCAAGATACTGCCTACGGTCAGATGCCCGGCCAGCACTTCGCCTCCCCCGGCCCACAGGATCGCGGCCGTGCCTGCGGCAGTGGCTAGATTTAAAAGAATTTTGAAGCGCATCTGCACATCCGTCGCCGCAAGCAGCGCCACAAGGTGGGCCCCGGTAAAGGAGCGGAACCGCCGGAGATTCTCATCCTCCCTGCAATCAGCATGGATAGCGGGGATCGAGCTCAGCGTCTGCTCGATGTGGCTGAAGAGCGCACCCTCGGCTTCTTGTTGAATGTAACTGGTAGCCACCATCGGCGCGGTGTACCGCCGCAGGGCAAGCCCCATGAGTGGAATCACACCGAGGGAGAGCAATGTAAGCTGGGGGCTCATCTGCCACATAACCGTAAAGACTGCCCCCAGGGTGAACACCGAGGTGAGGACCGGGAGAAGCGCGCCCACGACAATACTCGAAGCACAGCCGCAATCGCTGGTGATCCTGCGCATGGTGTCGCCCAGGGACTGGCTCCTGTGAAAGCTCAGGGAGAGGCGCTGGAGATGGGTGAAGAGGTCGACCGCCACGTCGTATACCATCCGTCGGCCAAAGCCTGTGCTGACATGACTGTTGGCCATGCCGAGTCCTGAATTGAGCAAAAAAAGCCCGACGGTCCCGCCAACTGCCCAGCCCAGCAGGTTCTCGCGGGTAATGGCCACATGGAGCCTTTGGGCCCAATATACGACCTCTGCGGGAACCGGGGCATCGTTTACCACATTATCGATGAGCAGCTTCATCGGCCAGGGCTGCAACACATTCAAACCGACGCCCACGAGCGCTCCTCCCACGACAAGCAGCAATCCGGGCCATCTCCGCACGGCGTAAGGCAGCAGCCAGCCGCTGAGGCGGCGCAGGGTCAATGTTCCTGGGCGGGCACTCATCGGGTGGGGGTTGCGAACTGCAGTCCATGGAGGCGCTTGTAGACGCCCCCGTGCGTGAGTAAAGCGTCGTGGCTGCCACTCTCAACGACTCGTCCATGCTCCATCACGACGATCGTATGGGCGCTCCGGATCGTTGAAAGGCGATGGGCGATGATCAGTGTCGTGCGCCCCCGCATCAGTCGTTTGAGGGCTTCGAGCAAGAGCGCCTCGGTTTGCGCGTCGAGCGCACTCGTGGGTTCATCCAAGATCAAAATCGGCGCATCCTTTAGCAACGCCCGCGCGATCGAGAGCCGCTGCCGTTCGCCTCCCGAGAAAGTGGCCCCCCGCTCGCCCACCATGGAGCCATACCCTCCGGGAAGTCTCATAATGAAATCATGCGCATTCGCGGACCTGGCAGCCGCTTCGATCTCCGCCTGGGTAGCCTGGGGCCGTCCATAGGCGATATTTTCGGCAATTGTCCCGGGAGTCAGGAACGGCTCCTGAAACACCACCGCGACCTGGCTGCGCAGGCTGTGGATCTGGATATCGCGTAAATCATATCCATCGACAAGCACCCGCCCAATCAGCGGATCGATGAATCGCGGCACCAAACTCGCCAGCGTACTTTTGCCAGCGCCGGTGGGCCCCACGATGGCTACCATTTCCCCTGGCCGCGCTTCGATGCAAACCCCGGACAAGCTGGGCCGGTCGGGTTCGTAACCGAATGTCACGTTCTCGATCCGGATATGACCTTTGAGCGGTGGCAGAACGAGCGCATCCGGCTTTTCGGGGGTTTCCGGGGGCGCCTCCAAGACTTCCATGACGCGGTCTATACTGGCGCCCGTAAACTGCAGGGTGCGGTAGATTTCGGTCAAGGTGCGCATGTGCCCTTGGAGTGCGAGCAGGTAAGCCAAAAAGACCAGCAACCCGCCCGCGCTGAGCCGGCCATCGACGGCATGCCGGGCACCAATCCAAAGAATCGTGGCCGTACCCAGGGTGAGTATCAGATCGCAGGCGAACTTGTAGACATTGCCAGCCAGGATACTGCGCTGCTCGGCACGAACGGCTTGGGAGGCGAACTCCAGGAAGCGCAACCGTTGCCGGTCTTCCTGAACGAAGGCCTGAACCACAGGGATGCCGCTGAGGGTTTGCTGCACGTGAGCTTGCATGCATGCAACGATCTCCAAACTGGTGCGTGCGGCGGACCGGACGGCCCCACCGAAGAGCAGCGAGGAGAAGGCCATGAAAGGAAGCACGGCAACCGAAGCGAGGGTCAGTCCGGGGTCGAGCCTTGCCATTACCACGAGCATCCCCACAAGAGCGACGAGCACCTGGAGGGGCTTGAGCAAGAGCATGTCCGCGACGGCATTGGCGCACCAACTGTCGTAGAGGATCCGGTTCATCAAGTCCCCCACACTGTTGCGGGCGTGGAAGGCCGTGGATCGTTGTTGAATGTGGGAGTACAGGTCCTCTCCCAGGTCATGGACCATGCGTTGGCCCACCTTGACCCACCCGAAGGTGAGCACCAGTTCCGAGAGGGTGCTGAATGCAAAGATACCCAGGGTCGAGAGCACCACAAATCCAAGCAGCGAGCTTGGGTTGCTGGGATCAATGAACCAACCCAGCAGGGTGCGCACCGGTCCTGGCAATGGCTGATGGCCAAAAAGGTTGTCCACCATGATCTTCATCGGCCACGGCTGGAGCAACCCAAAGGGGATATTTACAAGCGTGATAATCGTCAGCAGCGTCCACCCTCGCCGATACGGCACCGCGCATCGCAGCAGTCTGCCGTACCGCAAAAACACTGCGCGGCTCATCGGGTGGCCAATGGAGCACCCGCAGCCGGCGTACCAATTGGGACCACCCGCACAGGGGTTGCCAAAGATTCTTCGGGGACAATATCCTTCAGCTCGAAGCTGCCGTCGCGCTTGAGCATGAGCAAGCGTTGATGGAATTCCTTGAGCGTGGAGCGGTGACCCACGCTAACAAAGGAAGTCCCGGACTCCCGCAGCTTTTCGTAAAGCATCCGCTCATTCGCTTCATCGAGCGCGCTGGTAGCCTCATCCAGAAATGCAATTTGGGGTTTCTGCAAAAAGAGCCGCGCGAATGAGACCCGCTGTTGTTCGCCCAGCGAAAGGACATTGGTCCAGTCAATGCTTTGCCCGAGGTCGTCGTCCACACGGTCGAGGATTTCCTTGAGGTTGACCTCCTCAATAGCCGCGCGGATCGCAGCGTCGTCGGCACCCTCTTCGCCCAGCGGATACATCAACTGTGCGCGTAGGTTGCCCTCGACCATGTAGGGCTTTTGCGGAAGGAACATCATGTGCTTGAGCATCGGACGGGTGATCGTTCCACCGCCGGGACGCCAAAGACCCGCGATTGTCCGCAACAGGCTACTCTTACCTCCGCCGCTTTCCCCGGTAATGAATACGCTTTGTCCGGCAGCCAGTTCGAGATCCAGATCCCGGGACAGCGTTTTATCGCCACGCGGGATTTTTACCGTCAATCCTGCCAAGGCCAGTTGGCCCTTGCTCTCGCTGATCTCCACCTGCTCCTCGGAGGACTCGCGTTTTTCCTCTTCATCGAATTCATCCAGGCTATCCCACAGACCGCCCAGACGTTTGATCCCAGCGGTAAACGAACTCAGGCTCTCGAACTGGGCAATTATGATCGAGAGCGCTGCCAGCACTTGGGCAAACGCGCTCTCGGCTTGGGTGACGACTCCGAACTCCACCTTTCCGGCCATGTACAGCGGCCCAACAATCAGCGCAGGTATGATTAACGCCACGTAGTTGTACCCGTTAGCGAAGAACCCCAGGTTCCGGTTCCAATTGATAATTTCCCGGGCGTTGGTGAGCACCAGGCCCAAGCGCCGGATCAGGTCGCGGTGCTCGCGTTTTTCGCCCCGGAAGAATGCGATGCTTTCCGCATTGTCCCCCACCCGGATCAAGCCGTAACGGAAATCGGCTTCCTTCTGGTACTGATGGAAGTAAAGGCCCACAAGGCGGCGTCCGATGAGCATGGAGACCGCGGTCCCGACGATGGCATAAACCACAAGCACACCGACCAGCTGGCCTGAGGTCGCCCAGAGGACTCCCAGGAACCCGAAGAGCGTCGCCAGCGAGTTGAGGATGATCAGGAAATAATTGACGGTGCCCGTGGTAAAGAGTCGCACATCCTCTGCGATCCGCTGGTCGGGGTTGTCGACGCACTCCGAGCCGTGGAGGTTGTAGTAAGCACGGTTGAAGAAATAGCGTTTGATGAGATGCTGGGTCATCCATTGCCGCCACGACAACGACAAGCGTTCCTGCGTATATCGGTAGAGCACGCCAATGGGAATCGAGAGGACGAAGGTCGCGAGATACCTCCAGAGATTACGTTTCCAGGCCGTCGCGTCCCGTTGCACGAGCGCAGTGACAAAATCCCGGGCCGCGTAGCTCATGACCACCTGCACCAAGCCAACAATGACCACCAAGGCAAGCAGCATCCCTAGCAGCAGTCTCGCTTTGCCACGTCCTTCTCCTCCGAAAAAGGCTTTCGAAAGCAGGTAGAATCGCTTGAGGACGAATGTGGTGGATTTGGCCTCGGCCTTATCCTTTGCTTCAGGCTGCTTCGTGGGCGGCGGGCCGTCTTGGGGCTCGTTGGGCATATGCTGGGGGCGAAAAAAGAAAGGGAAACGCTCTTTGGACAACGCGGAGTTTCTTACTCCCGACAAGCATCAGGGAATCCGATGAAAAGGTGCAATTCCTTTCGGGTGCAAAATCATGCGCGCGCAGGGATTGGCGTTTACGGGTTAGAAGCCCCTGCCACAGCGGGGCAGCTCTGGGGGGGCAACCCATTGTAGCCCGCAAGGCCCGCTGGCACACAGATTACGGAGGTCCCCGTGGAATTTGGTTTGAAGGAAGCAATGCGATCAACCATCGCAGCCTCAATCCCCGGAACCTGCGTAAAACTGCGGACCGCGGGCCGTGGGGGTCAGCGGAACTGAGCGGCCTTATTGGCGGTCGTGATCGTGGCCGTGATCGTGACCTTTCTTGGCTTTATGCTTTTTGGAGACCTCGGTGCTGACCTGCACGTGAGTGGACTGGGCGCGCGATCCGCTCGGTGTCGCATAAGAGCGTTGAACGGTTGGCTGCGATACGCTGCCGCCGCCGTATACGACGGGTTCCCGGGTGCTGCTGGAAACTTTCATATCCCCACTCGAGGTGTACCGGCGCTGATCGACCTGGCGGCTGGTCCGGTATTCATCGTTGCCATAGTTCCGGGCGTAGCCATCACTACGGTAGCCATCGTCGCGGTAACTGTCGCTGCGATAGCCATCGCCCCGGTAATCGTTCCGATACGAATCGTGACGGTAGCCATCCCGGCCACCATGGTCACTGTAGACGCCGGTCGAGCCGTAGCGGTGGTGGTCGGAGCCGCGGTCGTCAACTGTGGTTTCACAACCAGTGAGGAGCAATGCACCGGCTAATGCTGTTAGGGTAAGGAATGTTTTCATATTGGCACCAGTGAATCGGATACGTTGTTGGAGTGGTTGTATGTTGATAGGGATTAGTCGACAGTCAGGCACATCGCTGGGTCATGGACCCGGTTATGGACCCTCTCCCCCTGCTAGGCGACGCCCCAACGCCCTCCCTAGTGTAGTCCGCCGCAATTACTGGCACATTCACGCCGGAGGCGTAGAAAGATATTAGCCGGTGGCGAGGCTTTGCGACCCCACCGGAGAAGATGTAGATAAATGGTGGCACCCCGAAGGTGGTGCGGGCGACGGGGCCCGGTCTGGAAGGCCAACATACGTAATTGTTTACTAAAATAATTGTCTTTTCTAAATAATGGATTTAATCTCGGAATTGGGGGCATTAGCCTTTGGGAGTCGAATGAAAC
>JAYVTN010000145.1:0-8674 GCA_043788785.1 Spartobacteria bacterium
GGCCCGGTTTCCCGAGTGGCGCGTTTTGGAAATCAAAGAGCAGCGGGGTCGGCGCGGAAGCCACCCCTGCACTCCCTCCAAACAAGAGGGCGCCAGCAACACTGAGAAGTAGGGGGTTCATAAGGGGCGCGCGATCCTCGGGACATTCGGGACCACGAGCAGTCCCTGCCGGTCCGGGCTAAAGCCCGACCCCCTTGACCCGGATCTTGAGCTGGCGGCCCAACATCCAGCGTACCGCAAACATATCCATCGTCGCCTTGATTGCCCGGTTCCCAAACCCGTACTTGCTCACCCCGGCCATCCGCGGGCGATGATTGACGGGCAGTTCCACGATCTTGTAGCCCATGCCTTTGACCAGGGCCGGGATAAACCGGTGCATCCCGTAAAAGGGCACCAATGCCTCACGGCAAGGACGTCGCATGGCTTTGAGCGTGCAGCCGGTATCGCGCACACCATCCCGCGTAAACCGGCTGCGGACAAAATTGGCGACCCGGCTGGTCAGACGCTTTGAAAGGGTGTCTTTGCGGTTGGCCCGATAACCGCACACGAGATCCGCGCCACGATCGATTTCGGCGATTAGCCGCGGGATGTCGGCAGGATCATTTTGAAGATCTCCATCCAGGAGGACAATGATGTCTCCCGTGGCCGCGTGAATGCCCGCATACATGGCCGCGCTTTGCCCGCTATTGCGTTCAAATTCCAGTACCCGCACCTCAGGCCGCCGATCGATTCGCGCCAGCGTGTTATCCTTGGAACAGTCGTCCACGAGGATGATCTCATGCTCACGACCAGCCAATGCCGCACTGAGCTCGGTTTGGAGCTGTTGGACATTGCCTTCCTCATTATAGAGCGGGACGACTACGGAAATCATTGAAGGGTCGATCGAGAGTTTGCCGATAGGTCCCATTCTGGGCGATACCGGAGCCCGCTAGACAAGCAGGATGGCCCAAAGTCGCAAGCCTCAACCCGCTTTTGAACCTGTGCGCCCGCTTTGTCTCCTCATAAGGACATACTCCGGTAGTTGTAACAGGCAAACACCCGCCATTGCCTGAGCGGCAAGCCTCTCCGCGTCTGGTCGATGCAGGCAATCATTTCCACACGCTCGAACCCGCCTTTGATGGTCGAGGGCGGTTTTTCCTCAGCTCGATCGGTGATGTAGAGAGCCGATCGGCCGTGGAACGGGTTCACGCCCTGTTCCTCGCTGAAATAAGCGTCCTTAGGCATTTGGGCAGGATCCACAGAGCGAAATTCATCGTACCGGGGCCAGAACGAGAACTGGTTCTCGATGGCTTGACTCTCCGGGAAGTAAATGGGCGGATGCCCCGGGCCTTCGATCCGCTTGTCCTTGAGATAAAACCCCAAGTCCGCGGCAACCCCGTACGTGTTGGCAATCAAGAACACGGGTTGGCCGAGTTTGGCCTCCACGCTGGCGCGGACCCGCTCGAGCTCCTGGGCCGAGCTGCGCCAGCCCCGTAGCCGTTTACTCGGATCCAGTTGATAGGAAAGCGGCAGGCCCACCACCCGCAGCAAATCCGTGTTCATGGCAACCAAACTCATCCCCACCCCGAACCAGAGCGAGCCGAGGGCAACCCGTCGTTTCCACACACGCTCCTGAGCCCCCTTGTGCCACTGGGCAACGGCCAATATTCCCAGGCTGACCATCGCGGGCGCTGTCCAATTGGCTTCCCCAGCCTGTTTCAAGGATAACCAGAGGTACATCGCCCAGAGCGGCAGCGTGAAGGCCATCAGGTAACGCGCCTTGAAATGGTTCCGCGCCTCAGGCCACGCCCAAGCCAATCCCACTAACATCGCTCCGAAGAGCAACGGCGAATACGCCCCGAAATGCTGGATGATGAAGGTGAAAAACTCTCCGAAGTCTACATGGAAGGCCTTTTGCAAGCCGCCCCGCACACTCAGATGCACCAGGGTGATCCACTCATGGCGAGCATTCCAGAGAACCGGCGGCACCGTGAAGGGTAAAAACGCAGCCCACATAGAGTAGAACCCGGGTCGCAGGAGCTCCCGGCGAAACTTCCGGGTTACCGCCAGCAGGAGTACAATGGAGACGAACTCCATGGCATTGGTGTACTTGCAAAGGAATCCCGCCCCGATAAGGGCCCCTGTGGCGGGCCACCACCCGCTAAACTGCGGGCTGCGCTCAAGGGCCAGCCAGAACGTGCATAAGGCTGCTGTCCAGAAAAAGATCGATAAGGGATCGATAGTCATCAGCAGACTGCCCGCGTTGAAAATGGGCACGGCATTGATCATCAGCGCCGTCCAGATGCCCACCGATTCCCCATAAAGCCGGCGTCCCAGCCAAAACATGAGCAGGCTGGTGCCCATCGAGAGCAGCGGGCTGAAGAACCGGATTCCGAACTCAGTGAACCCGAAGAGATGGGTTCCCAACCACATCGTCGCCGCCACTCCCGGCCCTTTGCTGTAGAAGCAGTAGTCCATCCGCTGGCTCCACATGGAGTAGTAGGCCTCATCGGGGGTCAATTCGGCATGCGCGGCGTAAAAGAGGCGCAAAAGGGTCAAAGTTCCTAACAAGGCGAACAAGAGTCGGCGCGGTGTCATGAGGCAAGAAGGCGGGGGTGGACGGAATGAATGCGGGGCATCAGCTTGCCTCCAAACCGGCTCCATGCCCAGTCCACGGCCAGCAGTAACACGAGGCTGGCCCCGAACCCGATGAACAGGGAGATGAACACGTCGCTAGGCCAATGGGATCCGGTGTAAATCCGCGAGTAACCGACCACCAAAGCCGGCAGGAATGCAAGAAGTCCGCGCGACCCGTAGAAGGCCAGACACACCGTGGCCAGCGATATGGTGTTGATAGTGTGAGAGGACGGGAACGAGCGACCTTTAAACCCTTTGGAAGAAGCCTCAAAATCCGGACGCGACATGGTAACCTTCAAGGGGGCTGCCAAGGCTTGGAGCGGCGACTTGCCCCGCCCCAGTTCCAGCTTACGCACATCGTTGTGGGATTGGAACGGCCGCGGCCGACCCACGACCTTCTTCAGGGTGCCCGAAAGGAGCCCGTCGTTGAATCCCACCACTAGCAACGCCGTAACCAGGAAGGCCCGCCCCCGGAACCCGCCCAACAACACAATCAAAGCCGCCGATATAAGCATCGGCCAAAACCACAGCCCGAAACTGCTGAATACCACCATGACCCAGTCCAATGCCGGGTGGGTCCATTCCCGATTAATGAAGAAAAGAAGCTTTTGGTCCATTCACAGATCGCGGAGTGTCCGGCAGGTTATGACCACTGTCCACGCTGTAAAGACACGATTGCTGCTGCTGGGAATCCTGTTTTGGAGCCCTTGGGCGATGGCCGAACCCGCCCCGGACGCCCACGAGATCCTGCGCGTGGTCCGGATCGCTCAATCGGCCCAACACCAGACCCTCTACGGGCAGCTGCGCACCGGGCCCAAAACGCTGCCTTTCAAGATGATCGTGCGCGCTGGCACGGTCCGTTACGAATTCAGCGAACCTGCCCAAGCCATCCAACTGCGGCTTTTGGAAAAAGAATCCCGCCTGGAAGAAATCACCCAGGAAGGCACGGAAAAGGTCAGCGCCGCCCGGTTTGACAAACGCGTGCGCGACACGGACATCAGCTACGAGGACTTGGCCATGAAATTCCTCTATTGGCCCAATGCGACAGTGGAGGGCGAGGCAACGATGCTTCTACGCAAATGCTGGGTGATCCGCACCGAGCCTTCCAGCAAAACCGAGTCCCAGTATGGTCAAGTCAAACTCTGGATTGAGCAGCAGAGTGGAGCGCTCCTCCAAGCGGAAGCCATGGATGGTGCTGGGAAATTTGCCCGTCGCTTCAAGGTGATCTCCGGGCAAAAAATCGACGGCGGCTGGGTGCTCAAACAAATGCGGATCGAGTCCGGGGACGCGGGCGGAGGCAGGGACCACAGCCCGACGTATCTGGAGGTCAAAGCAGTTGGCCGTCCTGTGGAAGCCGCGGCTCCGGCCCGGCAGTAAAGCATTGACGTACAGGGTGGCCGCCCATGCCACCGGGTTGAGGTTCATGTCATCCCCAAAGCCCCAGCGTTCCCACAGCATTCCCACGGCGTTGCCCTAGGCTGGTGCTGGGCATAACGAATGGGTGATTTGGTCAGTATTTGGGTCAGTGAGGCACTCCGCACCCGCATTGCCCGCATTGCCCGCATTGCCCGCCCGCTCTGGGGAGGCGGCATGCTGGCGCAACCAACCGAGAGAGGGGACAACGCCGGAGCCGCAGCGCATTCCCCACTGGTGATGGGCGGAGGAGCACCGTTGCCAAGCGTCCCGCCCACGGGATTCTGGGGTGCCTGTCGGCTGGAAACCCATGCCGCAGTCGCTACTCGACTTGCCCGGCAAGGAACCGGGCCACAAACCTGACCCGACCGGGCCCAAGCCCGGAGGTCGGACGGACGACGTTTTAGAGCCAAACTCTGCATGAACTTTCTTATCCGTCCCGCTGAAATCCCGTGGCGGGGACGGAGAGCGTGTGCGAAAAATGTGCTGGCCGACTCCGGAATTCCGGTATCGGCTTTACCCCCCATGTCCACCACGCTTCTTAAACTCTCCTGTCCCGACCGGGTCGGCTTGCTGGCGTCAATTACCGGGTTTGTGGCCCAGCACGGAGGAAACCTGTTGGAAGTCCACCAGTTTACCGACAAGCAGGAGGGCTGGTTTTTCAGCCGGATGGCCGTTGAAACTGAGACGCTGACGATTGGCTTGCCCCAATTGCGGGCGGAGTTCGCCCCGATTGCCGGGAAACTCGGAGCCGATTGGACCATTCGATCCGATGCGAGTCCCAGCCGGGTGATCCTGATGGCTAGCCGTTTGGGCCATTGCTTGGCGGATCTGCTTTGGCGTTGGCGTTCGGGCGAGTTGGGGTTCGAGATCCCGTGTGTAATTTCCAATCACGAGGACCTGCGTCCGGTCGTTGAACGCGAGGGGGTCGAGTTCCGTTATGTGCCGGTAATCCCCGAGGCCAGGCACCTGGCTTTTGAGCAAATCGCGGCCATTTTCGAGGAAATCAGCCCCGATCTCGTGGTTTTAGCCCGGTATATGCAGATTTTGCCCGATTCCATTTGCACCGCCTATCCCGGGAAAATCATGAACATTCACCACTCGTTTTTACCGTCCTTTGTGGGGGCGAATCCCTATCAGCGGGCGTACGAGAGGGGAGTGAAGCTCATTGGAGCCACCTGCCATTACGCGACGGCGGAGTTGGACGAGGGACCTATAATCGACCAGGAAGTGATCCGGGTCGAACACTTCCATACGCCCGAAGATTTGGTGCGGATCGGGCGCGATTGCGAGAGGATGGCGCTGGCGCGGAGTGTGCGTTGGCATTTGGGGGGCCGGGTTCTTTTGCACGGGAAACGTGCGGTCGTGTTCCGGGACTGATAAATATTTCACTTGCTGCCGTCTGCCCCCGGTCCATACTCCCTCGAGCTTCCCTGATATGAAAACTGGCGCTTTCCCTTCCCCCCTGCTCCGGACTCTGACGGCCTTGGCCCTGAGTCCCTTCCTGGGGCTCTCCCTGCATGGCGCTGCCCCCGTACTCGAAGAACCGGTGCCCTCCGCGGGAACTCCGAAAGTGGTTCCCGTTGTGCCAGTGGGGAAGGCGCTTCTGATTCCCCTGAGTGCATATGACAGCGACGGGGATTCCCTGAGTTTTTCAGTCACCAGTAGTAACCCCAACATCATGGCCCGGGTAAAAACGGGAAATCCGCTGCTCCAGATGCAGGTGTTCCATGGAGCGGGTGCCGCCAACGACCCGACCTATACGGGCACCATGGTGTTCCAGCTGTTCCGGGATTGGACGCCGATGACCACCGGGTTGATCTCCGGGTTTGCCCAATCAGGCCTCTATGACGGGATCAAGTTGCAGCGTTTGGCTGATTTGAACGACGACAAGAATGCAGCGACCCCGGCTGCGGTCACCGAAAGCTTCATCTATCAAGGCGGCGCATCTGTGGGGTTCCAGTTCGAGAACGAGTTTAGCGCCCCGTTGCTGTTTTCCGGTCGCGGCCAACTGTGTATGGCGAACGCCGGTACCAACAATTACAAGGGTACCAACGGAGGCCAATTCTTCATCACCAATGGCAACTTCTTCAATACAGCGGTCAAAGAGGTTACCTCGGGCGGGCCCCGGCATTTGGATTTCAAGCACACGGTATTCGGGCAGCTGACCCACGGGTGGGATGTGTTGCAGAAATTGCACGACACTCCCAGGGACGGCTCCGACCAGCCGCTGGTGGACGTGAAGGTCATCACGGCGAGTGTTTCCCCCCAGTACAACGAGGGGACGCACGTCTATACCGATGGCGTGCTGGTGTTGACGGCCAAGGGACCAGGACCGCCACGATCCTGGTCACTGTCACCGATTCCACGGGAGTGGTGGCCACCCAGAGCTTTACGGCGACTGCCCAGGCTGACACCCATAATGCATTGCCTTTTCTGGTGCCGCCCAAGAATGCAGTGGGTCCCAAGTACAAGATTTTCAGTGTCCCGCTGGCTGCTGCGGTCGATTTGGAATTCGATTATCTGAGTCTTAGCAGCTCGCTCATCGATGCGCCCCGCAAAGGGCAGAGCGGGCAGCAGCGCACCTCGGTGTTGGTACTCGGGGATTCCGGTTATGAAGGGCGCCTGACGATGGGCTTCGGGGTGACCCAATACGACATGGATCCCAATGGCGGAGGAGGTTTTGACGATAGCCTTGCCATGACCATTGGAATTGGCGATGCCCTACCGAAGACCGAGGCGGTTACTCTGGAGGCTTTCCCCACGGTCAACCTGGCCAATGCGACCGTCGCGCGTTTTGTCGACGCGGCCTCGCGCGGGGTTTCTGATCGCTTCACGGCCCGGATCAACTGGGGGGATGGGACCCCGGAGATCAATGGGGCGGTCGGGCGTGACGCGAAGCGGCCGCAAATGACCGCGCGTGCGGTGGTGGGTTCCCACACGTACGTTAAGGAGGGAGTCTATACCGTGAGCGTGGATCTCAAGGGCGATCGCGGGGCGCGCACAAAGGTCTATAGCCACGTTTATGTGAGCGCGAAACCCCTCAAGGCGCAGGGTCGCACGGTCGACTTCCGCGGGCGCGCCCTCAGCCAGCGGGTGCTGGCGACATTCATCGATCCTTTCCCGCAACTCCCCGGGGCGTATCTGGCAACGGTCGACTGGGGCGATGGGACCCTCGCTAAAGGGACGGTTGCAGCCCTCGGGACCGGCAAGTACGCGGTGCTCGGTACCCATACCTATATCGATGCCCAGCGGTATGCCGTTTCGGTGCGCATCCACAAAAGCGGGGATCCAAACGATCAGGATGCCATTGCCTGGAGTACCCTCAATATCAGCGGATTCGTGGGGCCCAAAGTGTTGCCCCCCTTTGCGCAGTCCCATTTGATTGGGGAGATCAGCCGGGTGGAAGCCACCCCCGCCTCCAACGTCCAGAATGCCACTTACCGGCCGCTGCGGGCCTTGGTGGGAACCGGTGCCAATGAAAGGGCGTATTTCACCTGCCAGATGATCGTCGTGAATTCCGGGAATTTGCCTTCCTTGCCCGGCAAACTCAAATTCGCGCTGTCCGCAGACCCCCGCCGTTTGAAAACCGATGCGGCCAACGTGGAGGATGTCGCGCTCAAGATCGGGGCCGGGGATACCTTGGATATCCCGGTGCTTCAGCCCAATACGGGAATCCGTTTCATCTGTGAATCCAAGCTGGGAGCGGATACGCGGTTGCAGGCGCCTGCGGGGGAAAACGGCACGGGCCTCTACCTGCATGGGGTGATGGTCTACCGGGATCCGGTGGCTGATTATGAGCCGATTGACAAAGCGGCGGTCACGGGTCCCTTCAACGGGATCACAGTGACCCCGACGAGCCTGCAAACCACGGAAGCGGCGGGAGAGGGGCATGCCGCGACCTTCGACGTGTCCATCGACCGTCAACCGGCGGCCACCAAAGTTGTGGTCATCAATGTGGTGAGCGCCAATACCGCGGAAGGCACTGTGAGCCCTTTGAGCCTGACCTTCACCCCGGAGGATTGGCAGACGGCTAAAACGGTGACCGTGACCGGAGTTGACGACCAGCTCAGCGATGGCAACAAGAGCTACAAAGTGGCGGTAAGCATGGATACAGCCCTGACGACGGATACCCGGTTCCTGGGCCTGGATCCGGCTGACGTGAGCGTGATCAACGTTGACGACGATCCCAAGGTGACCGTGACTCCAGGGTCGCTCACCACCACTGAAGGGGCGGGCTCCCAGCACTCGGCAACGTTCACGGTGAAAATCGACCAAGCGCCGCAAGCCAATACCGCAGTGGTAGTCGCTTTGAGCAGCAACAATGCCGCCGAAGGCACCCTGGACAAGAGTACCTTGACCTTTACCGAGGCGAACTGGGCCGACCCACAAACCGTGACTGTGACGGGCGTGGACGATGCCCTGCCAGATGGGGACATCACTTACAAGGTGGTGATCACGATGGATCCGACCACCACGGATACCCGGTATGCGAGCTTGAATCCCCCGGATGTGACCGTGACTAACAAGGACGACGAGCCCAAGATGATCGTCACCCCCAAGACCCTGACCACAACCGAGGCTTCTGGCGCTGCTCCGGCCCAGTTCTCGGTCCGCTTCGACCAGGCGCCGACTCCGGGGCAGG
>JAYVTN010000146.1:0-9053 GCA_043788785.1 Spartobacteria bacterium
TTTAAGGATCCACTCCCTGGTCTTCTTTTCTTGGAGGCCCCGGGAGCCCAGGCGTATACCGAACTGGTTGAGGTAGCCCTTGAGGGTGTTTGATGCAGCTACGTGATCGGAAACGGCATTTTGATGGACGTGCAGCAACTCGCGGCGTTCACAGGTGATAAGATCGGGCACCCAGACGCAGGGAGCGCCACCGGCCAGGAAGACGCAAACCATGCGGGCGGCAGCCATCTTGTCGTTGTCAGCGTAGGTTTTGGCGTGCCGGCCCACATGGCAGCTTTCGAGCACCACAGCACGCAGCCCCAGGGCCAGCAGCCGACGGTGGATCTCAAAGCTGTTTGAGCCGGCTTCCATCAGGAAGAGGTCCTCGCTGGTAAACTCCGTGGCGACCCAAGCCAGCAGGGTTTCCAGGCTCATGTTTTCGCGCCCGGACAGCTTTCGCACGTCGTGCGGGGTCGTGCCCCGCATCACGGCAGCCGTGAACGTGTCGGGATGGCAATCCAGTCCGATGATCCTTCCATTGGCAGGCGGTTTCGGGGCCAAGTAGCGTTCGGCCACCGGCCCGTCCAGGGCAGGTGTGTATGGTTTTTTTGTCTTATTGGGTTCTAGTTCGTAGGTTTTCATTTGTTGTTGTCATGTCCCGGTTAGGGGAAAAAGCAACCGGCGCGGGCAGCCGCTAATAGGGCCAATGGGCGGAAGGGAGCAGTCAGGCATTCGGGGTCTTGCGCCCCATGATGGTGCGTTCCGCCTCGGTTCAATCAACGGTAGTGGAGCAGTTAGCTCATGCGCCTTTTCGAACCTTTAGGCCTTCGGCCACCCGCGCGTGTTGCAAGCACTCACAGGTTCGCGAACGACATTAAACCAAACTAGCGGTTGATGCCCAGCGCCGGTTGCGAATGACTACATACCATCAGCGTTTTAGCTTTTTGCTTTCCGCTTTTAGCTTTTAGCTTTTAGCTTTTTCTTCAATGCGGATCTTGTTTCTCAACCAGTATTTCCCTCCAGATCCGGCGCCTACCGGGGCCCTCCTTCAGGAGTTGGCGGATCGCTTTAGGGCTGCCGGACACTCTGCGGATTTCGTCGCTGCCCGTCAGGATTACCGGGCAAGTCAACAACGCGGCGGACGGATGATGCGCGAGTTCAAGGCGCTGGTATGGATGCTGGTGGCTGGGATACGCCGGCCTCGGCCCGACCTGGTGATTTCCGCAAGCTCGCCCCCTTGTTTGCTGGTGGTTGCCGCGCTGGTGGCCGCATGGCACCGGGCCCGGAGCATCCATTGGGTGATGGACGTTTATCCGGAAATTGCCGTAGCGCTCGGGGAACTCCAGCCTGGAGCCCTTTCGCGGATCATCCATTGGGTCATGGGGTTTGGTTATCGGTCCTGCACCCAGGTGGTGGCCTTGGACACCGATATGGCTGCGGTATTGGGTCGTTACGGCGTGGAGCCGCTCGTCATCCGACCGTGGGTCTTCCAGAAGTCGGCAGCCACCCCCGAGAATTCCACGATTGGCAGGCCAGGAATTGGCGACGATGTGTCCGCGATCGGCTCAAGCATGCCGCCAGCAGCTCGGATCTGGACATGGATCTATTCGGGCAACCTTGGCCGGGCCCATGAATGGGAAACCTTGCTCCAAGCTCAAGCCCTCTTGGAACAGGAGAAGGCGGGTATCCGGCTGCTGTTCCAAGGGGGTGGGCCCTCCTGGCCGGCCGCGCAGGCCCGAGCCGGCGAACTAGGTCTCGTACTCTGTCACTGGCAGCCTTACGTCCCGGAAGACCAGCTGGCGGCTTCCTTGCTGGCCTCCGAGTGCTGTGTGGTCACCCAACGACCCGAAACCCAAGGTTTATTGTGGCCTAGCAAACTTGGGATGCTGCTAGGGTTACCACGCCCTCTGTTGTGGGTGGGGCCCGAGAATGGGGCCGTGGCCCGAGAACTTGCCGGATTACCTCACGCCAGTGTGTTCGCGCCTGGCCAAGCCCGGGCGCTCGCGGACCGCCTCCGGGACCTCAAGAACAACATTGGCAGCCAGAATCCAACGGTTTTGGATGCGGGCGCGCACCGCGAGGCCTCTTTGAAGCAATGGAGCGCCCTCTTGGTCGAAGAGAAAGCTGAAGAAAAAGCTGAAGAAAAAGCGGAAAGCTAAAAGCTAAAAGCGGAAACGCCGTTCTTCAGTTTAACGGCGGCGGTCGGGCGGAATCGATTCGGCGACTGCTCGGGTCCAGATAGTTGTGTGGGCCTGCGATATGCGGCGTTCCTTCGAAACGCGGGTTCTGTGGCGTGAAACCCTCCGGCAGCAGCGGAGCCGGGGGAGATTTCCACGCCGGGGCGCGGAGCGCGCGAGAAAGGGCTCGAAGAAAAAGCTAAAAGCTAAAAGCGGAAACGCCGTTCTCCAGTCTAACGGCGGCGGTCGGGCGGAATCGATTCGGCGACTCCTCGGGTCCAAATAGTTGGATGGGCCTGCGATATGCTGCGTTCCCTCAAAACGCGGGTTCTGTGGCGTGAAACCCTCCGGCAGCAGCGGAGCCGGGGGAGATTCTAACGCTGGGGCGCGGAGCGCGCAAGACATGGCTCGACCTGTTTTCAATGAATGGACCCTCCTTTTCTTTGGTTCGTGGCGCCGGTTCCCCCGTAAAAACCGATGTATATTCACCAAAGTTCCCACTGGAATGGCTCCGCATTGTCCCCTAGAGTAGATACAGAGTCTCCCCTCTACCCCAGAACATGAATCCGGCATTTGACCATACCCAGACGACGCCCGCATCCGGGCTTCCAGGGATTTTTCATGGGATCAAGGAATCACATCGCTCCGGGCTGGTTCTGAAGCGGTCGGCGGCTGAACGCTACGGGACGACCCTGGTGTTCTTTGCGGATGTGCTGGTATGGGCATCGGCCATGGCTCTGACCCGGTGGGTGCTCCATTACAGCGTAGTGGATCTCTCGTTGCTGTTTGCGGTGCCCGTCGTCTTGCTAATTACCCTTCATCTGATCGGCGGCTATGATCGGCGAACCGATTTTCTAAGTTTGGGCTATTTTAGCGAGCACTTGGTGGGTCTGGTATTGGCGGCCGTGGGCGCGACGCTGTCCACCTATCTGTTTTCCTCGTACCACGATGCCGTCAAGCCCAGCCGGTTGTTTGTTCCCATGGTGGTCGGTCTGTTTGCGTTCCCTTCCCTCTATCTTCGGCGGGTTTTGGGCTTGCGGCTCTACGAACAAAGCGTATCGCGCTCCATCCTGGTTCTTGGAGCCGGAGAGAAAGCACGCAGTTTCTACCGCGACTACGCGGCTTCGCATTTGGGCTGGAAACTGGAATTTTTGACTCTCAGCCAGGATTCCACCCAAGAGTGGATTGATGGGCTGGGGTCTGCGCCAGTAGTTAGGAACGGTAGGGAACGTCTGGAACAAACCGGTTCAGACGTCACCGCAGTGCTTCTGGCCTGCGGGGCCAAGGAGCTCTCCTCGAGGGTGCTCCACCGCCTAGTTCAGATGCATTGCTCGGACATGCCCGTTTACACCGTCGAAAGCTTCTACGAGAAGCACTTGCGCCGGGTCAGCGTGGGCGCGGTCAATGCCGAGTGGCTTTTCGATAGCGAATTCCGTTTGGCCCAGGGCAGCGTCTCCAGCCATCTCAAGCGCATCTTCGATGTCCTTTTTTCAATCGTGGGATTGGTCCTGACGAGCCCGGTGCTGCTTCTCGCCATGCTGGTCATCCGATGGGAAAGCCGCGGCAACCCTTTATTTCGCCAAGAACGCGTCGGTCGTGATGGCCGGATCTTTGTGATGTACAAACTGCGCACGATGCGGCTCAACGACGGGGAGATGTGTACGCGTGTTGGCGATCAGCGCATCACCCCCTTTGGTCACTGGCTGCGGCTCACGCGACTGGACGAAATCCCCCAACTCCTCAACGTGTTGCGGGGCGACATGAGTCTGATCGGCCCGCGCGCAGAGTGGGTCAAATGCACGGAGCTGTACGAGCAACAAATTCCCAACTACCACCTCCGGCATCTGGTCAAGCCAGGCATCACTGGCTGGGCGCAAGTTAATTATCCCTATGGCGAAAATGAGCGCGACACAATCGAGAAGCTCCAGTACGACCTCTATTACATCCGCAACTTCTCGCTCAAACTTGACTTCAGCATCGTGCTTAAAACCTTTTATACCATGGTTGCCGGAAAGGGGCGCTAAGCCCTGGGTGCGTTTTGGAATGACCCATTGCGATTGTTTGCCGAATATCGGTTGGATTGGATGCGGAATACCCAGACCGCCCGTGCTTGGAGTTGAACGCATCCCTCCGTGGGGCGGTCCTTTCCGATTTGCGCATTGATCTGGTCTTCTTTTTCACCACTCCCAGTTTCCCGTGTTGAAATCGTTTTTCCGTCTGCTGACCCGTTGTTACCGTTTAGCGCTGCCCTACGGACGGTTCCGGCTGTTTGCGGTACTCGGATTGATATTTCTCAACGGACTGATCCAGTTGGTTGGTGTCACTTCTGTTTTCCCTTTTTTCGCAGTGGCTGCCGATCCGGAGCGGATTCGTAAATCGGGGGTGGGCGTATGGATGTTGGGGTTCCTGCCACCGCTGTCACATAACGACCTTCTGGTTTTGGCTGGTTCATTTGCCATTGGAATGTTGGTGGTGGCGAGTGTGGGCAGCATCTTAAGCGAGGTACTGCGGATTCGGTACGCATACGGCTTTTCGCACTGGTTGCGGGGACGGGTGTTGCGTTCGTACGCGGCGCAGCCCTACTCGTTCTTCCTGCGGCGCAACTCGGCGGAACTTAACCAGCGGCTATTGGACATACTGGTTTTCACCCAGTTCGTGCTGCTGCCGGTCGGTGAGGTGCTCACGCGCGTGGTGCTGGTCTTGTTCTTTGTTGGCGCCCTCATTCTGGTACAGCCGTGGATAGCTCTGGGTGCGACGGTGGTGCTGGGCGGCTTCTACCTTGCGATCTTCCTTTGGTTGCGTCCTAGAACTCGGTTGGTGGCGGATGGGTTGCAAAAGCACAATCTCGGGTTCTCCAAAAATAGTTACCAGTTCTTGCATGGAATCAAGTCGGTGCTGGTGCATGGCAAGAGCGAGTTTTTCATGCAGAAAGCAATGGACCATTCGGCGGGAATTGGTCGGTTCCAGGGCAAGATCCCGCTTTATACCAATGGTCCGCGGTATCTGATCGAGCCGATCGCTTTCGGCGGCTTGGTAGCGATTGTTGTCGTTTTGGCCCTCAAGGGGCGTCCGTTCTCGGACATCCTACCCAACCTTTCGGTGATGGCGCTCGCTGGCGCACGCCTGTTGCCATCGCTCCAGATGCTCTATGGACAGCTTGTCATCGTGGCATCCAATAATTACACGCTGAACCAAGTCGAAGAGGAACTGTTTGAGATCGAGGCGGAACCCGCAGGGATCACGTCTGTTCAGAGCGGGGAGCGGGAGCTATCCTTCGAGAGGGACCTGCAGTTGGACGGCATACACTTCCAATATCCCGGTGCAGAATCGACTACCCTTGAGGGCTTGAACCTGACGGTTTCCAAGAACGAGTCTGTGGGCATTGCGGGGCCTTCCGGATCCGGGAAATCGACCTTGGTGGATTTGATCCTTGGCCTGCACACTCCCACGGGCGGAAGGATCCTTGTCGATGGAGTGCCTCTCTCGGATTCAAACAAGGGAGCCTGGAGGCGTTCAATCGGATACGTGCCACAGGACATCTATCTGCTGGATGATACCATCGAGGCCAATATTGCCTTTGGGGTTGATCCGGCGGATGTGGATGCTGTTGCACTCCAAGAGGCTGCCCAAGGGGCGCAGATCTTTGAGTTTATCGAAAAAGAGCTTCCTAAAGGATTCCAGACGGAGGTGGGCGAGCGTGGCGTGCGTCTTTCAGGAGGCCAACGCCAGCGCATTGGGTTGGCGCGCGCACTGTACAATCATCCGCAAATACTCATCTTGGACGAGGCGACAAGCGCCCTCGATGTCGATACGGAGATAGCCGTGATGAAAACAATCGAGCTACTTAAAGGGAAACTGACGCTCATTACAGTCGCCCACAGGCTTGTCACCCTTGAGAATTGCAACCGTATCATTACCCTGAAGTGACATCTTTCGCGTGCTTGCTGTGAAGTCCTCCCGATATATCGCTATACAAAATGGAGCCCGTCGTGGGTACGCGGTGCCAGCGATCCTGGAGGGTGCAGGGTTGCTGGAGCGCTTCTACACGGATATCTGTGGCAACGTCGGGAACGGCAAAGCCCTTTCGGTTCTAGCCAAATTGCCCGGGGCTCCAAGTCTTTTGAAAAAGTTGGCCAGACGCAGGGTGCCAGATGCGATTGTGGACAAGAGCCAGACCTTTGTGAGCACTTTCCTGCGGAGCCGTCTGCGAGCAGCAATCGCTGGCCGGGACCCTGCAGCGCGATACCGTGCACACCTCCAGTGGGACACGGATTTCGGTAATGCCATGATCACGGAAGGGTTCGGAAAGGCCACTCACGTCTTCTCGATGCTCAGTGAAGGCGCGCCATTCCTTGGAGAAGCCCGTCGGCGTGGGCTGAAGATCATCACCGAGGTTTATATCTTGCTGAGTACTGAGGCGGTTCTACAGGAAGAACGGCAGCGTTTTCCGGAGTGGGAGCTCGAACATTACGACCTGGAGGTTGTGCGCCGGGAGTTCTACGGGGAAACGAAACCCATCGTTGGCCCTGGAGACTACGCCGTGTGTCCCTCAGAGGCTGTGCAGGCGGATTTGGTGGCCCATTGGGGGGTCCCAGCCAATCATACAACGGTTGTGCCTTACGGGATGGATCCCCGCTGGCTGGATCTGGTCGCAACACCGGTGCGTGGAAGGATGCTTTTTGTCGGTACAGCCGAACTTCGGAAGGGCATCCATTACTTGGGAATGGCAGCCCAAAAACTTAAAGCGCGCTGGCCCCATTTAGAATTCCGGGTTGCTGGAAACGTCAGTGACGTGGTGCGCCGACACCCTGTATGCCGGGAGTTGACGTTTTTGGGGCGAGTGCCGAGGGATCGCATTCATGAAGAATTCCAGGCAGCAGACGTCTTTGTCTTGCCGTCATTGGCGGAGGGTTCGGCCGAAGTGACTTATGAAGCTTTGGGGGCGGGCGTGCCAGTGGTCACGACCCGGGCGGCGGGCTCAGTCGTCCGGGATGGCATTGAGGGGCGGATCTTGCCTGAACGTGACCCGGACGCGTTGGTGGAGGCATTGGCCGCGATCATGTGCGAACGCTCTGTGCGTGACCGGATGGCCGTCGCTGCACGAGAGCGCGCGCGTGATTACACTTGGGATCGGTATGGTGAGCGTTTGACCGAGGCGTTGAAGGGATGGGCCGTATGACTGTTAGCGTGATGATCACCACTCGGAACCGCTGCTCCGAATTGCGGCAGACATTGGAGATGCTGGAAAAATTGAATCCCCAACCGATAGAAATCCTTGTCTGCGCGGACGGCTGCACCGACGGTACTGACTCAATGCTCGCCAATGAGTTCCAAGGGCTGCACATCATAAGTAATTTAGAGGCCCGTGGATCGATCGCGGCACGCATCCAATTGCTGCATTTGGCGAAGGGAGATATCGTTCTGAGTTTGGATGATGACAGCTATCCTACCGCCCCGGATTTCCTTTCGCAGTTGATCGATCAGTTTGAAAAACATCCGGAGGTTTCGGTCATATCGGCAGCTGAATTGCGCGACGGGGGACAGTTTTCGTCGCCAACGAAAACTCCGGACGCTCAAGGGCAATACGTTTCAGCTTATGCGAACTGCGCAGGAGCAATGAAGCGGTCTTTCTATTTGGAGCGGCAGGGTTTCCTGCCTTTTTTCTTCCATATGTATGAAGAGCCAGATTATGCGCTCCAGTGTTACGCTGCAGGATCAGCGGTTTGGTTTGAACCTTCGCTGGTCATCCGGCACCATTTGTCGGCGTCCCAGCGGCAGAACCTCAAACGCCACCACCAGAATGCGCGCAACGAGCTCTGGAGTGTCTGGATCCGCTGTCCGTGGCCGTGGATGCCGTTGGTGGCTGCCTTCCGAATTCTCACCCAGTTCCGGTACGCATGGAGTCAGGGTGTTTCGTGGACCATCACAGAGCCACTGTGGTGGTATGCGGCGCTCAGGGGACTCCCAAAATGCCTAAAGTTCCGTGCGCCTGTAAATTGGGGAATCTATCTTAATTGGATGCGTTTGGCGCGTAATCCGATTCTGACCGTTGACGAACTCTCCCGCAAATTCAATCACCCTTCCATATGAGGTTTCACGCGCTACTCCCGGTTCGCGACGAAGCGGACATTATCGGCCAATGCTTGACGCATCTATTGAAATGGGCTGATGCGGTTTACGTTTTCGATACCGGCAGCGTTGATAGCACTTGGGAGGTCGTCCAAGAGTTTGCGGCAGCGGACAAGCGCGTCATCCCTTTGCGTAAGGACCCGGTGTACTTTTCGGAAACCCGGTTGCGGGGCTGGATATTCAACCAAGCCAGGAAGCAGATGCGTGATGGCGACTGGTTCTTGCGGGTGGATGCGGATGAGTTTCACCACATTCTCCCGCCAGATTTTGTGAAGATGCGACTCCGTGCGCACGAAACAATTGCCTATCACCAGTACTACGATTTCCGGCTTCTGGCGTCAGAAGTTGCCAATTGGGAGAGTGGAGCCGAGGGATTAGCAGACCGGTTGCGGCCGATCGCCGGCCGCCGCCGCTGGTTCGTCCCAAGCATCTATAGCGAACCACGATTGTGCCGGTACCGGGAATCCATGAAGTGGCCGCCGACTGTTTCCTTTCCTTACAACGCAGGTTTTGTGGCCCGTGAGCGCTATCCAATTCGACACTATCCCCACCGCGACCCTGTACAACTTGAACGCCGGTGCCGATTGCGTGCGGTGATGATGGCCGACAAGGAGAACCGTTCCCGCTGGACCCAGCCGGAGCTTCATCACTGGGCGCAACGGGAATGGCGACAGTTTGTCACGCCGGACGAGAGCGAGGAACTACGCTACTGGGCCCCGGGTACGGAACTCCCCGAATACCATTTTACCAATCATCTTGCGAAACCAC
>JAYVTN010000147.1:0-3712 GCA_043788785.1 Spartobacteria bacterium
CCAGGGCGACGAGATCCGGGTCGTGGCCCGCGTCCATAATCTGACTGGGTATGCCGGTCCCGTTTCCGTGGAAATGCGCGTGCTCGATTCCAAGGACCGAACACGCGTACTCGCCAGCCGGCGACAGACGGTGGAGGTCCGGGCCAAATCGGGCGGGGAAATCGCTTTCGAGTCCGTGCTCGTGCCCGACACGCTTGCGCTCTCGATCGAGTTGACCGGAACCGCAGGCGAGCTCAAGGACGCCTTGGCCCAGTCGGTGCCGGTGCATCCATGGGGCATTCCCTATGTGGCCCACGCAGGCGGGATTGCCAGCGATGATGTCCTTGTAAAGTTAGGCTTGGGCACGGAACGGGCCTATTCCTCGACCTGGATGAGCTTGGTCGTCGGACCCGATGTGCACACCTCGGTGCTGGACATGGCTCTAGGGCGCTTCGGATCCGAAACGGAAATGGCGCGTCTGGCGCCGTCGGCTTGGGGCGATCATGCCAGCAACCAACTGCTCGCGGTCGCTTCGGCCCTGGCCTATGCCAATCAGGGCAAGACCGAAGAAATCCGGAGTCGGGAACTCGCCCAGCGCGCGAGGGCGTTGGTGGCAAGTCTTGTCTCCAGCCAAGCCGATGACGGCAGTTGGAAAAGCCAAGTCCTGGACATCTACACCACGGCCCGCGTTTTTTGGGCTTTGGTTCAGGCTCGCAATGCCGGGATTGCCGTCCACAAGGACACACTCGAGCATGCGGCCGGTTTCCTTCAGAAACAATTGGAGGGCTTTGATGCCGGGGATTCCGATAGCAAGGCCATTGTCTTGCACGCGCTCTCTTGCGACAAACGGGCCGACTACGCCAACTGCAACCGGCTCTACCGCGAACGCAATACGTTGGGCAATGCCACGCTCGCCAGGCTGGCGCGGACGTTTTTCAATCTGGAGCGCAAGGAGATCGCTTTGGAATTGCTCACGATCCTTGAGTCCAAAGCCAAGGTGCAACCAGGCCTGCCGGTCAGCTGGGAGTCGGGCTACAAAACGCTGCCATGGCTCAATGACACCGACGAAACCACCGCCTTCGTATTATTAGCCCTGGCCGAGTCCAAACCGGATTCCAAGCTGGCCGAGGCCGCCGCCGCCCATCTCCTCCGGGCTCACGGATGTTTCGGGTTTCCGGGACAACGCACACGGGGTCCGGCCGTGGCGGCGCTTTCGGCATGGTTCGGGTTGGGCAAGGAACAGGCCACGGACCTCGAGCTCCGTGTGCTTGTGAATGGAACCGAAGTGGGCACGCTCAAAACCGAGGGGGCGCGCGGCTTGCATTTATTCGAAGTCCCGCGCGATTTGCTCAAGGCTGACCGGAATCAGGTGGAGTTCAAGATGCGCGGGCGCGGCCGCTACACCTATGCGGCAAGCCTGTTCGGGTTTTCCTCTGATACCAAAAGTACGGGCGACACGGTTCACCCGCAGGTGGATGAGATCCGGTACGTTCATGCCCCCTTGGAATACCGGGGAAAACCGATCAACGCCTCCAGCAATTCGAGCGTCGAGAATCTCGAAAACGGCCAACGCGTGCTGATGCGGCTCCGGGACCTTCACGGACACTATTTCAACAACCGGCGGTTTGTTCTGGAGATCCCGTTCCCGGCCGGAGCGCGGTTGGTGCAAGGATCCATCCAGGTGAGCAACCAGTGCCCGTTCGAGGTGGGCGCCGCCGGTTTGCGGGTCTATTTCCTGAACCGCTGCCCAAGCGTAAGCTTCGAGTTGGCCGGCTATGTTCCCGGCAAGTTCCGCGTTTTGCCTCCTCTCATTCGCGAAACCGGCAATCCCGCTTTTCTTTCAGTGGGCCCGACTTCCTCGATCACCGTGTTAGCTTCCGGGGAAAAGTCGCCGGACGCGTATTCGCTCCATGACGGCGAACGATTTGCCCTGGGCCAATGTTTCTTCAATGACGGGGATTACGCCAAAGCCCTCGAGAACCTTTCCGCCGTCTTCAAAACCGATCCGAAATACAACGAGAGCGAACTGGCCCGGATGCTCCTGTGGATTTACACAAAGTCCGAGTTCTATGAGGCCAAGCGGGTGGTGGAATGCTTCGAGATCTTGCGGGAACGCTTCCCGACATTGGAAATCCCGTTTGAGAAGATCTTGTTGGTGGGTCGAGCGTACCAGGATATCGGCGAACACGAGCGTTCGTGGCTGGTCTACCGTGCTGCGCTGGCAGCCAGTTTCACCAACGATTCGGCCATCAGCGCCGTGCTCGAGGATGAAGGCCGGTTTCTGGGCTCAATTGATTTCCAAGAACGGGTGTGGCGCGAGTACCCCAATATGCCCGATACCGTTTCCAGCTATTTCGCCATCTCCCAACTTCTCTACCAGAAGGCATTGAAAGCCCACGAGTTGCCAAAGGAAGACGGGGTGCAACCGGAAAAGGTTGCGATGCTCAAACGCACGGCTGACCTGCTGGCGGCTTTCTTGGCCATGTATCCAACCGATCCGCTCGGGGATGATGCCGGATTCAGCCTTTGCAACTGCATGTTGGAGATGAAGAACTATCCCCTGGTGGTGAGCTTGAGCCGGGAGTTCGCGAAACTTTATCCCAAGAGCGAGTTGGCTCCCGCCTTCCAATACATGAGCGCTCTCGGGCTCTTCTGGCAGAAAAACTATGGCGAGGCATTGGCTGCCGCCAAGGTCGTGGCGGATGGGGAAAGCAAGGATCGTGATTTCGCCCGTTACATTCTCGGCCAGATCTATCACGCCGAAGGCAAACCGGCGGATGCGATTCTCTGGTACGCCAAAGTGAACGAAATCTACCCGGATGCCGCCGAGGCCATCAGTTACTTTGAGCAGAAGCGGATCGCCTTGGAGGAGGTCTCAGTCTTCAAGCCCGGGGCCCCGGTCTCCCTCACACTGAAGTACCGCAATATCAAGGAAGCCTTCGTCCAGGTGTACCGGGTGGATTTGATGAAGCTTTATCTCCAGCAAAAGAATCTGAGCGCGATTACCAGCGTCCAGCTTGCCGGCATTAAACCGGAGTCCGAACAAACCATCGTTCTTGGCGATGGACATGATTACGTGGAGAAGGAGCGCAAGCTTATGCTCAATCTCAAGGATGAAGCCGCTTATCTGCTCATCTGCCGCGGGGACGATCTCTTTGCCAGCGGAATGGTCCTGGTGACGCCCTTGAAGGTGGAGGTCCAAGAGGATGCCGCCACAGGGCGGGTGCGGGCCAATGTGATCGATACGGCCCAAGGCGGATATCGTCCGGGCGTACACGTTAAAGCCATCGGGAGTGCTGACTCTGCGTTCCGCAGTGGCGAGACGGATCTGCGCGGGCTGTTCATCGCGGACAATCTCCGGGGCAAATCCACGTTGATCGCCCGGGAAGGCGAAAGCCGGTACGCGTTTTTCCGCGGCGAGCAATGGCTAGGCGCCCCCGAGAAGGCGCCTGCGCAGGCGCTCAAACAATCGGACGCCGCACAAAGCGTGGATTACGAGGGCAACCTGCGGAGTTCGAATATCAAGATCCAGGATTTCAATGGCGGGAACTGGGACCGCCAGCGCCGGCAAGGCCAGAACAAAGGGATCGAAGCCAAGAAAGCCTACTGAGGCGGCTTGCACGTGGCCTGGGGTCGCCGGTGGCAGGGGCTTCCAGCGTGGCATGGGCTTCCAGCCCATGGAGCGCGCCATCGCCGTGGCACGTAGCTTCCATTAATCCTAAATTCGGCAGTT
>JAYVTN010000148.1:0-13227 GCA_043788785.1 Spartobacteria bacterium
GCAAGCGATGGATGCGGTCGTAAAGGAGCTTAGGAAAGGGAAGACCGAGATGGTCGACGCCGACCTGAGCGCCTATTTCGACACCATTCCCCATCGAGCACTGATAAGACAACTGGTCAAGCGCATCGCGGATGGCAGCGTGCTCAAGTTAATCAAGGAATGGTTGAAAGCGCCGGTCATTGAAGAAGGAGAAGATGGAAAGCGTCGGGTGCAACCCACCCGATGCGGAACGCCGCAAGGGGGAGTAATTTCTCCACTGCTGGCGAACATCTATCTCAATGACCTCGATCATGGAGTCAACGAGGGGACAGCCCAGAAGGCGTCCATGGTGAGATATGCCGATGATCTGGTGATCCTCTGCACGCCGGGCAAAAGCGCGACCATGCGCAAACGCCTGGAAAGGCCAATCCATCTGTGTGTTGACCCCACTTTTGAGATGTGACCCCTAAAATTGGTCTTCCCAAGGCGGCGAAGCCCTCATCGGGCGGCCTAATCTGCGCACGTCCCTGCGCACGTCCCTGCGCATAGGCCTAAGCTAGCTGCTGTATTCTGACCCTCGGATTTCAGCCTGGAGGGCGGTCGCGGATTGATGCCAGGCTCCCGATGGCTTAGGGATAGGCTCCCGATGCCTCATTCCCATTCTCCAGAAGCCACCTTGGAGTCCGCCCTCCAAACTTTGCGCGACCATCAGCATCGGGTCACGGCGCCTCGGCGGGCGATTCTCTCGGTCCTTACCCACGAGCACGGCCCTTTTACGGCCGACGAAATCCATCACCGGATGGAGCCCGGGGTTTGTGACCTCGTGACGGTTTACCGCTGTCTCTCGGCGATGGAGGAGATCAACCTGGTGCGGCGCTGCGATTTCGGGGACGGCTCTTACCGGTATGAGTTCAACACGGGAGAGCATCATCACCACCACATCATTTGCCGGAGTTGTCACCGGGTACAGACGTTGGACCTGTGCATGGCCGATGCCCTGGAAGGAATGGCCCGGCAGATGGGGTATGCGAACGTGAGTCATACGCTTGAGATCTTTGGGGTATGTCCCGGCTGCCAAACGGGTTCCCAAGGATGAAGGGTCGCGGCGCATTGCTGTGAGCGCCTCGATGGTATAACCGCCAATGCCACGGCTGCTTCTGCTATGACGCAAAGCACTCGAACGGCCGCGCCTTTTAGCTTTCCCACAAAGCTTGGCCCCCGCGACCCGACGCGACAGCGTTCTAGTTTTCGTTTTCCGGTCTCAGCTTCTTCTTGGGGCAGGCGCGGGCCGGTCGATTCGGCACCCGGGCTGGCCCGGTTCGTGACCCGGAAACAAGAGTTTGCGGCCCGGGAGGACGAATTTGCGGACCGGGAGGACGAGCCCTGTCGTAGACCGCGGTCTCGTCAATACCCCGCGTTTTTTCTCTGAGTTTCATGCTTCTTCATGGCCTACATGTGAAACCCAGCTTTGCCGTCTAGGCGGTAAAACCTTGATTTTTACCGATGATGAGGTACTGGTTTTCAATGGCTTCACCACTGAAAAGCGGCAGTAAAGAGCGAAGCCCTCGTGGTATATGCGGAGGTCAGAAAGGCGCTTACTCGCGTCTTGGCGAGCTAATGCAAGCGAGGAAACTCACGATGCCTCAGCTTCAAAAGGACTTAGCGGCCAGGGGCTACCGTTTCAATCCGAAAACCATCTACCGTCTCGCAGGCGACAAACCGATTACGAACATCAACGCTCCGGTAACGCGCGCGCTTTGTGAATATTTGGCAGTAGACATCGGAAAGATCATTGTCTGGCAACCGCCAGCGACAAAATTGCGTCGAGTCAATGCGGCAACGCAGAAACGCCTGGATTACCTGATGGCGAAAAGCAATGAGGGCAATCTTTCGGCAGGCGAACAAGCCGAGTTGGAAAAATTCGCAACCGAGATGGAGAAACTGTCGATCGAAAACGCTAGGATTTTGTCCAAGCATGCCCAGCCGTTGACGCCTAGAGGCTCGGTAAAACCTGCCCTCAAGCGGGCCTTGAAGCAGCAGAAAGCGGTCAAAATTTGACAATCCGTCAGCGCGTTGAGCAAAGAGCCAACCAGAAGTGCGAGTACTGCCAGGCATCTCAAGCCATCGGCGGGTATACGTTTCACCTTGAGCATCTCGTGCCGAAGACACGAGGAGGGAAGAACGCTTTAAACAATTACGCTCTATCCTGTATCGCGTGCAATTTATACAAGAGCGCCCACATTACAGGTAAAGATCCACAAACTGGCAAAACTTGCCTTCTGTTTAATCCTCGCTTGCAGAAATGGCCGGTGCACTTTGAGTGGTCCGCAGATTTTTCCGGGATCATTGGAAAGACGGCGGTCGGCCGAGCGACCACTGAGCGCCTTAAAATGAATATTCCATCGCGTTGTCAGGCACGGATGCACTGGCGTGCGACCGGAGTGTGGCCTTGATGGGGAAACGAAACAAATCTCCCGCGGGTCTCGGGGAGGAGCTCGGGCAAGGTGGCTGTGGCTCCATGACGCCGGGCAATGGCCGTGCGCGGGGCGTGTTTTACCTCGGCAACCTTTTCTATCAACGAGTCCAACTCCGCTAAGGACGCTTCGCTGACTCCATAGTCGGCAGGTGCCCCCCAAATGCTCCTGGCCGGCTTGGGCCACCGAACGGGCGCGCTCATCGAGGCCGTCGTCCGCCAGACGCCCGAGTCCGGTTCGGGTCACATCTGCGCGCGCCGCGTGAATCCGGTGCCCGTTCACGGAGGCGTCCACAGCGTTACCGGCCTTGGGCTGGCTCGCGCCGCTCTTCTATGAATAAAGCAGGATGGAGCGGGGTTTCCGTGTATGGCAACAAAGACGATCACCTTGGAATTGGATGCCTACGAGAAGCTCCGCCGCGCAAGGCGTGGAGGCTCGGCGAACCTTTCGCCGAAATTCGAGCGCAGGGCGGTCTGGGTAGATGCGTTGGCCACGGGCGAAGGCCTCCTCCCCGTAGAAGCACGGCAGGCCAGACGGTTGCCGCGGAGCCGGCTACAGCCTCTTTGCTACGGCGAAATGTCGGAGAAAGAAGTCAGCCGTCACTTTGATCTGATCCGGGTTGAGGAGGAACCAATGGCCTTTCCCGGGTACAACGACCAGCCGGGCCTCAACTCCGGCCAGAGTCAGACGGCGTTGCAGGCGCACGCTTTGATCCAGCGGCACCAGAGCGTCGTTGGCTCCATGGAAAAGCAAAAAGGGCGGTGCCAGCGGCGTCACGTGGCTGACGGGACTGGCCTCCCAGGCCAGCCTGGGGTTTTCGGAGGCGCGCTGGCCCAGGAGTCGGTCGATATTGCTGAGCCGGGTCGGGCTGGAATATTTCCGGCCCAGAACAACCAGATCGGTCGGAGGATAGAGCGCACAGACCGCACGAATCCGCGGCGTGCCCTCGATCACGCCTAGTAAAGCGGCAAGGTGGCCGCCTGCCGATTCGCCAGCGGCACCGATCCGCAACGGATCGATGCCATACTTCTCGCCCCAAGTCCGCAGCCATTCCGCTGCGGACCGGCAGTCGTCGATCTGGGCGGGATATCTGGCCGTCCCACTCAGCCGATATTGGATCGGCGCGACCGCGATCCCCGACCGGGTCAGGTCGCGCAGATTGACGTGATACCCTTTGCTGCCGAATTTCCAGCTGCCGCCGAAGATCCAGATCACCACCGGAGCGGGCCGTGCAGAATGAGGAACATACAGATCCATCTTCAACTCGAGCCCGCCTGGCGACGCAAACCGCACGTTGCGATAGACTCTCTCCCCGGCCCGAAACGGCCCGTAGGACGCGCAGCTCGCAGTGAGAAAGCCCGCGCAGAACACAAGGGTGAGGAAAGCAGCACGCCGGAAGTGGAGATTACTCATGATCTGATAGGACAACCGGCTTCCGCGATTCGCCCAGTCCAATTGTCGCCAAGTTTCTCCAGATTTACCTCAGCCCGGACAAAGAATTTCATGTTCATCGCTAAGCGCCCGGAACCGGACCCGTGGTGTGCTTGGTGCCCTTGGTGTGAAAATTACGCAGGTCCATGGCAATCCGGGGGTGTCGCTGCGCTCGACCCCCGGCTACGATCTGGGAACCCCTCGGGTTCGCCTGGCAGGATTTGGTTGATCGTGCGCTGGAGGCCTATTTCTTCGCTGCGATTGGATCTGTCACGAAATCGCTTCGACGTAAGCGCGGAGCCAGGGCGAGGGCGAGGGCGAGGGCGATTGATGGGCGTGTGGGGAGACCGCTCGTCCCCTCATTTCGTGCCTGAGGCCGAAAAGCACATGCCTGGGCTTGACCCGGAGCTCAAAGCGTTCTCCCATCCTCACCCCAAAATTGCTGTCCGGCCATTCCACGCTTTCAAGAACTCCCCCCCAGCCTCCCCAACCCCCAGAACAGCCCCCCAGAATCCCAGAACCAGAACCCCTTAGAGGATGGCCCCAAGAACTCCACCGCTGCTGGATGCGCTTCTCGCGCTCAAACCGAATGTCATCTACACGATGGCTGCCGCCAAAACGATCTCGGCTGCGTCGAAGGCTTTCTCCCAGGGCGCCGTTAAATCCTTCCGCTGGGGACAAAGCGGGCAGGTGTTGGAAGCTCGGATGGCGTACGAAGGCCGTCCTTCTATTTTGTTTAGCGTCGCGAACGGCAAGCTGCAGAGCTCTGCCTCACCCGAAAGCTCCCAGAACGAGCGACACGTCCTTGCGGCCATCATGACAATCATGCGGGTTTTGCTCGGCGCAAAATTCCATCTCGAAGATCTGAGTCCCGCGTCGATTGAAAAATTCCGTCGTGAGCTCAAGGCACCGCAACTGGAGGTTGAACGCCCCCGGGTGATCCTGCGCGAGGGAGCGTCCGGTGCGCGCTTCGAGTTGGATTTTGATTCGGGTCTGCGCGAAACCTCGTGGCGGGTAGCGGGTCCGCCTAGCGGCATGGAATGGCTCAAGTGGCAGGAGCGCGAGCCCGAACGCGTCGGCGAGGCGTTTTGCCGATGGCTGCCCACAAAACCTGCCACCATGGACATCGAAGTGCGCGCGGGAGGCACCTCGCTGGTTTTCTGTGAGGCTCACGCTGGCACGGTGCATAGCCGCACGCAGATCGCGCTCCGTGACGAGAAGGTGCTCATCGAACGCGCCATCGTTGATTCCTCGGGTACGCCGCTCGGGCCTTTTCTCGATCTCGGCTACGACCTTGTGTTCGTGCCTGGGGCGCACATTTTCGGGCAGGCTGAGCGGCCGGTGTCTTGGAATGAGCTCGCGAAGGCGGGAGCCGTCCTTCTGAAAAATCGATCCGTGCAGATCCCCGCTGTGTCGTTTTTGGCGCTTTATCCGCCGAAAGTCTCCGACTCCTGCACGCTGCTCGACCGGCGAGGATCGGCCGTGGAGCCGCTCCAGACCGAATGCGGCGGGCTATTGGAAGCAGTCACGGAGGGTTCCTGCGTTCGGATCCGCTTGCGGGTGAATGCATCCCCCGGCGTGAGGATGCCCGCTCATCCGTCCCTGGTCCGGCCTTTCGAACCGCTCTTTGCTGATGGCGCTTTTACGCTGTTGGTGGGTGGTCCGGCACGGCGGCGGCGCCTGGCAGAGAAGCTTGTTGAAATGGTCCTTCTCAAGGAGCTGCGGGAGATCGAGGAGATCTTGAAGGAAATTGAAGAGGACCCCGCCTTCACAAGCCGCCACATGCACGGCGAGGAGGCCGCCAAGTGCCTTCGGTATCTCTTCAGCCAATTTCGCACCCTGGATGAGGTCCACCTGGTTGCCGACGATTCCCACGATACGGCCCCCTGGCGGATTTGCACAGGTGCCGGAACGGCTTTGGCTCGGGCACTCGCGGCTTTCCTGCGCGCTTTTCCCGGCGCTGATGCATTCCAGGCCAAAGCGCTCACCTTTGAAATCGAAGGCGTGCGTTTTTTTCAAGAGCTGCCCGCGCTGGTCAAGGCCTGCGAGGCCTTGGGCGTGGAACTGCGGCTCGACGAACACAACACGCGGATCGAGAAACTCACGCTCTCGGTGCGTGTGATCCCTTCGGGCCAACAGGACTGGTTTGAGCTCCATCCCGAGGCTCGCGCGGGCGCGCTCACGCTACCCCACAGCCAATGGGAGCAGGTCTTGCGCAGCGGACATCTGCGCGACAGCTCCGGAACACTCGTCACGTTCGATGCGGACTCGCTTGCCCTTCTGCGCACCCTCGCCGGACTGGTGGGCTCCAAGCCCGCCGGCTCGGCATTGCGCCTCCCACGGGTCCGGCTATTTGATTGGGTGGCGCTGCGCACCCAGGGCATTGCATGCGAATTGCCGGCCGTAGACGACGCGGTTCTGCAATCCCTTCTGAGCCTGGAAACCGTTCCCCGCCATCCCTTGCCCTCAGGCCTGCGCGCCGAGCTGCGCGAATACCAGCGCCACGGTTTTGACTGGCTCTGCTTCCTCTATAAACATCGCTTTGGCGCATGCCTGGCCGACGATATGGGCCTGGGAAAAACCGTGCAGGCCATTGCCTTTCTGGTGGCCCTCAAGGAAGGCTCGCTCGCCCGCCAGAATCCGGGAAGCCATGCCCCGCACCTCGTTGTCCTGCCGGCCACCCTCGTGTTTAACTGGCAAAGCGAGCTCCAGAAGTTTGCCCCGGGGCTCCGTGTCCATGAATACACCGGCCAGGAACGCAGCTTGGAATTTGGCGACGCAGATATTGTTCTGACCACCTACGGCCTCGTCCAGCGCGACATCGAAGCGCTGTCCGGAGTCGCCTTTGACGTCGCTATCTTTGACGAAGCCCAGGCAATCAAGAACGCCACCGCCGCCCGCTCTCGCGCTGCCGCCCAGCTCCAGACGCGTTTCCGGCTCTGCATCACTGGAACGCCTTTGGAAAATCACCTCGGCGAGTTCCATAGCATCATGGAAACAGCCGTGCCCGGGCTGCTTGGAGAACGCAAAGACTTCCTGCGCGACCACGAAGCCGGGCTGCCGGTGCTGGACCGGGTCCGTCCGTTTCTCTTGCGCCGGACCAAGGAAAAGATTCTCTCCGAGCTCCCGCCCAAGGTCGAATCCGACGCGTATTTTGCACTGAGCGAAGCCCAGCGGGAATGTTACACGCGCGCGGTCGGAGAAGTGCGTGCCCAAGTGCTCGCGGCGTACGAGGACCGTCCGGCACAGCAAGCCGGGATCATGGCGCTGGCCGCGCTGCTGCGCCTGCGCCAGATCTGCATCTCGCCGGCCATGCTCTCCGAGCAATTCGACTCCGGTTCCCCCAAAATCGAATATCTGGTCGGCCAGCTTGGCCAGTTGGCCGAGGAAGGGCACGCAGCCCTCGTTTTCTCCCAGTTCCTCAAAGGGCTTGATCTGACGGCCTCCGCGCTCACCGCCGCGGGCCTGCCGTTCCTGCGCATGGACGGCTCGACTCCTCAGGCCGAGCGCAAGAAGCTCGTGGAAAGTTTCCAGGCCGGCGAGGCGCCAGGCATCTTCCTTATTAGTCTCAAGACCGGAGGCACCGGGCTCAACCTTACGCGCGCCAGTTACGTGTTCCACCTCGATCCGTGGTGGAATCCCGCCACCGAGAATCAGGCGAGCGACCGGGTGCATCGGATCGGACAAAAGCGCAGCGTTTTTGTCCAGCGCCTGTTGATGCGCCACACGATTGAAGAAAAGATGATGACGCTCAAACTCCAGAAGCAGGCTCTTTTTGCGGCAGTGCTCGATAACAGCGGACCAGCGGCGCCCGATGGAGCCGCGGCCCTCAGCGCCGCAGACTTCCGGTTTCTGATTGAAGGCTAGAGTACCGCTCCACAACTAACGTAACCTTTGCCGCTTGGGATTTGTGTGCTGTGCAACGCGCGAGCGAAGTGCCTGTGCAACCCGGGGGTGTCGCTGCGCTCGACCCCCGGCTACGTTCTGGGAACCCTTCGGGTTCGGCTCTTCCGCGAATGCCTGATCTGCGGGAGATTATCACCGGGAGCGCCTTTTGCTCGCCCCGGACGCGGCTCGACGAACCTAGAAACACAATCCCGGCGATCTTTTCAGAATGCAGCCGACAGGCCCGCGAAAGGCATCTTGTGGTAATTGGCGATGGGATCCGACAGCGCTTGCCGGCTGCGGCTGGCTTTGGCCAAGGCTGTTTCGATAGAGATGACGGCCGCGAGATCCGGTTCGGCTTCCTTCTCCGTGGAGCCCAGTAGGCGAAGCATTTTTACGATGTGCGCCTTGTAAGCCGTCCGCTGCTTGGCAAAATCGCGCTTAAAATAATAATCGCGGTCGGGCAGGGAGAGCCCTCCTTGACCCAAACTTAGAGCGTAGTGGGTGCTATCGCGTTCATCGGGAGCCACGGAACTAGTGAAGAGCCCTCCGAGACCGCGTTGGTCGAAGCTGGCCTGCAGTGGAGCAAGCTCGGCAAGGGACTTGAGGCTCTGGATGCGGTCGAGGTCGGCTTGGATGGGAGTCACCCCCAACGTCTCTCGCCGGGCGGCGTTCATGGCGGCAGCGTAGAAATCGCCGACTTGGCGTTCTGGAGTGCCTTGGGGCGCGGTGGCGCAGTTCACCAGGATGCCCCGCAGCAACTCCTGATTGCGTTCGATCAGTTCGTTAGTGGGGCTCCAACTGGTTTGGTCGGCTGGGATTTCGTGCGTCGCCAACCAGTGTCCTGTGGCATACCGGTAAAAATCAGCGCCGGGATCGGCAGTCGGATCCATATGCTGGATGGAAAACCGGGTGGGATCTGCTGCGCCAGCGAGAGAGGCCGTCGCTATAAGAGCCGCCGCCGCCGCTGAAAACTTTACGAGATTGTAGTAAAGCCGTGTCATCCTTTTTTTTGGGCGACTATCAAGCTCGACTCAACCGATTGCCAGCGGTAACCAAACCCGAAGGAGAGCTTGGGAGGATGGCTGCGGCTGTAGAGATCCTTCAGCTGCGGCTGGTAATGTTGTTTGAAGATCTCGATTGGCCCGGGATAGGCCCCGAACAAGCGGATGTTCCAACTAGCGGGGTCATAGAAGCGGATAGGAATGCCGGCATCGTCTTGGAGTATCAATTTGCTATGGGTGAGCAGGAACTTGCGAACGGTTTCGAAGCCGCCCTCGTGCATGAGGTAGGAGGAAGCTTTGAGGAAGCTGTTGGCATCGCCCAACGTGGCGCACCAATTCAGGAATCCGCTGCGGTCGGCCTGGCCATCCGAGATATCGGTGTTGAAATAATAGAGGGTTTGGGGCTGGAGCGCACCGGCTGCGGTGAAGGTGATCTTGACGCCCTGCGTGTGGCCTTTGCCATCAGCTAGGGCGCCTGAGCGGTCGAGGGCGACCAGGCGCGCTTCGTCGATATGGCAACCCGAACGGGCCAGAAACACGTAAAGGATCGGGAGCGTTCCTTTGAGACGGTTGAGCTCCAATTCCACCCGCATATCTTTGGTGATGAAAAAGCTCCAACTGAGGACCGACTCCAAGGAGCGGCGCAGGAGCTGGAGGGAAGGCTCGAGCGACGCTGGCGGGAGTTTTTCGAGTTCCGGCAGGTCGCCCACGGGTTCGATCCCGCAGAGCACATACGTGGACGCATTGGGGAAGAACGCATGTGCGTAAAGGAAGTCCGGGCCGCTGAACATGTAGAGCAGGGGGCTCGGGTCCTTGCTCGGCTCGGGCAGGAACTCTTGGGTCCAGGTTTGGATGGGATGGAGTTGGCGGGTCTCAAGCTTTTGCCAGGCTTGATCGAAGGCAATGGCGTGTTCGGCCCAGGACGAAGCCCTGGAGTAGGCTTCCAAGGCCGTTCCCCGCACGGGTAGGCCCGCCAGGAAACGGGCGTTTTCATCCGGAGTCGAAGCGGTTTGGGCGGAACTGCGACTGAGCAACAACCCGAGGGCGAAGGCCCACAACGTTTTAGCGAACATGGTTCGCTACAGTGAGCTTATTCATTGCGGGTTGCCAACATGAGAATCCCGCGCTCGGTCTGCCAATGGTACCCGAAGCCGAAGCCGAGCGGGAAGGTGGGGCCGGTTCGGAAGGCCTGCGCCAAGTCGGGTTGGTAGTAGCGGGCAAACGTGTCTCCCGGGGCTGCGTATTGGCCAAAATAACGGAGCTTCCAGCGGCTATCGAAGGCGCGCATGGGGATCCCCGAATCGTCCTGGACCAGCAGCCGGCTGTGATCAAGCAGGAAACGGCGGCATTGGGAAAAGCCATCGGTATGCATTAGATAAGAGGCCGATTTAACCAAGCTGACCCCCGTCCCTTGCCGGGCGCACCAGTTCAGGAAAGCTGAACTGGCCCCATTAGCCAGATTGGTGCGGAAATAGTAGAGGGTCTGGGTGCCGCCGCCCGGGCTCCGGAAAGCGATCCGAACTCCGGGGGCGGGTTGGTTGAGCGGAGTGACCTCCTGGATAGTGCAGCCGAGGCGGGCCAGGAAAACGTATAGGATGGGAATGGTGCCTCCCAGGGAACTCCCGTTGAGGTCGCTGCGAAGGTCTTTGGTGATGAAATAATGGCAGCTCAGGATCGTCCCCAGTGATCTGCGCAATTGCGCCAGGGCCGGGCCGAGTTTTTCCGGAGGGATGGCATCCACGTTAGGGATAGACCCCACCGGTTCCTGCCCGCAGAGGATATAAGTGGGAGCGTTGGGAAAGAAGCTTTGGGCGTAGAGGAAGTCCGGGCCGCTAAAGAAGTAGAAAACGGGTGCGCCACTCTGGGCGGTTCCTTGGGCTTGGGCCCAGGCCCGGGTCTTCCCCAACGAAGCATTCTTGGCTGCCCATGCCTTGGAAAGCACAGCCGCATGCTCCTTGTAAGGGCCCGCTTGCGCTTGCGCCCGCAGCATGGGGGCTGGCATTCCTGCCAGGAACCGGGCCTGTTCATTGGGGGGAACCCCTTGGGCACAGAGCCGCAGGGAGCCGCTTACCAACCATCCGATGATCGCCAACCGTGTGACACCAAAATATCGCATAAGGAGGGAACGGTGCGTTCCCTCACTCCCTATCGCTGCGGATGTGCCTGGCGGGTGGGCGAAAGATAGTAGAGTCCCAAGCCCAGCAGCATCGTGCCTAGGCCGGCGAGGGATTCGATGGGTTGTTCGGTGACGATGTGCCACATCATCCAACCGCTAACGGCCAGGAATAGAAGGGGAGTGACGGGATAACCCCATGTTTTATAGGGGCGGGCAAGCTGTGGACGCCGCACCCGGAGGACAAAGACCCCGAGGACCGTGAGAAAGGAACAGGTGGTCAGGCTGAACTGGAGGTAGGTGAGCACGGCTTGGAACTTGGCAGTTAACAAAAGGCCTACAACCACCCCCATCTGGGTGAGAATGGCTATGGCCGGTACGTTCCTTGCCGTTTTGCGCGCCAGAAAGGACAATGCCCGGCAATCTTCGCCCATGGCCATGGTCACGCGCGGCCCGACCCAGGTCATCGCGCTGATGGAAGAAAGCAGCCCGATACAGATCAAACCTGCCATCCAACGGCCCCCGGTGGCGCCCCAGATATGAAGTGCCGCCACATGGCCCACATCCAACTGATTCGCCAGCTCGCTCATGGGGGCTGCCCGCAGGAACACCGCATTCAATCCCAGATAGAGCACGGTCACAAAAGCCGTGCCGATGGCCAGGGAACGCGGGATATTGCGTGCCGGGTCCCGGATTTCGGCCGTCACATAGGTCGAAGCGTTCCAGCCCGAGTAAGCGTACATGACGTAGATCAAGCTGACGGCAAAGGGCGTACTGGCCAGTAGCCCGGGATCGCTGGCGTGCGGGAGGAAGGAGATGGCTTGAGGATGGTCCATGAGCAACCCGGCCAGGACCAGTCCTGCGATTAGGAGCACTTTGAGGAGGGTGGTCGAGAGTTGGAAAAGGCTACCCAAGCCGAGGCCGCCCAGGTGAACTGCCGTGATCAGCCCGACAACGGCCAGGGAAGGCACCACGGGGGAGATCTCAGGGAACACCCCGTGGAAGTACGTCCCGAATGCGATCGCGGTCAAAGCCACGGGGGCGGCAAAGCCGACGGCCGCCGAGATCCATCCCGCCACAAAGCCCACCGCAGGATGGTAAATTTCCGAGAGGAAGTGGTATTCGCCGCCCGAGCGGGGCAGGGCCGCGGAAATCTCGCCATAGGCTAGCGCACCACAAAAGGCGCAGAGGCCTCCCAGAAGCCACAATGCCATGAGGGTGAATCCCGAGGGCAAACTGGTGACTTGAAAGCCAAGGCTGGTAAACACCCCGGTGCCGACCATGTTGGCTACGACAAGGCAGGTGGCAGTTAGCAGGGAGATAGAGCGCACACCTTGAGGCACGCGGCGACTATGGGGTCGGGCTGCCTTCCTAGCAAGTGCCTCACAGGCTTCTATTCTTGCACCGCGTCCGGCCCACCCCTATCAGGCTGCAATGACGTTGAGTCCCGAACAGAAGCTCGCGGGGGTATTGGCCCCTTTATTTGCCCTTCGAGGCGACAATGACCTCGGGGTGGGGGATGTCGGCGCGCTCCGGCAGCTGGTGGATTGGGCGGCTGAATGGGGTTTCGGAGTCGTTCAACTGCTGCCCATCAACGAGACGGGGAACGACAACTCACCCTACAACGCCATTTCGTCGGTGGCGCTGGATCCCACGACCATCGAGATTGCGGCGCTCGGCGATCTCACGCCCGAGGATCACCGGGAGCTGATGGCGGCCACCGATCTGGAGGCGCTCCGGGCCGGGCCCGTCAATTATCGCGCAGTCAAAGCCCTCAAACGCTCGCTCCTGCGCAGGGCTTTTGAGCGCTTCACCGTCGCAAGCTGGAAACGCAACGACTCCAGGGCCCGTCAATTCCGAGGGTTCATACGCAAGGAAACGCTTTGGCTTGAGCCCTACGCGCTCTTCCGTGTGCTGATGGACTGTAACGAGAGCTGCGAACGTTGGGACGCATGGCCTGCGCTCCAGCAGGATTTTGCGTCCGCAAGCCAATGGCTGGCCGGGCAATCCGCCAAAACCCGGAAATGGTTCGTGGAGGAAACCCGCTTGGTGATGTTCATCCAATGGATCGCCTGGACGCAATGGCAGGCCATCAAGCAGTACGCCGAGAGCCGCGGAGTCGCTCTCATGGGCGATGTGCCCTTCGGCGTGAGCTTCTATAGCGCCGATGTGTTCGCGGAACCCGATGTCTTTGACCACCGCTGGAGTGGAGGCGCCCCGCCGGAACCGCTTTTCAAGGATGACCCCTTTACTTGCAAATGGGGCCAGAACTGGGGCGTGCCTCTCTACAATTGGGACCGGATGGCCAAGGACAACTACGCTTGGTGGCGGCGCCGGGTCC
>JAYVTN010000149.1:0-3762 GCA_043788785.1 Spartobacteria bacterium
CCACCTGCTCTGTGACACGTCCAAGCTCATTGTAACTGAACCGTTGGATTTGGATCTGTCCGTCGTCGAGCATCCGGCGTACAGCCGACGGCCGCTTCATGGCTCCCACATACGAATGGAGATCGGGAGGCTGGTTTGGCGGCGCGACATTCGTGGGAGCCGGCTGTGACGGGTAGTCAAAGTAGACGGTGCCCTTGGAATAACCCTGGATTGGAGCTTGACCCGACCCTTCCAAAGCTAGTTTGCGCCAGTCGGGCACATCCATCATAACCGATGCGAAACGTTATTTGAACCTGGCTTTGAATGATCCCGAAATTCACGCGGTGCTCAAAGCCCATGGATTGGATGACGCCGAGACGGCCAAAGCCACCGGCCTCATTAGCAATCTGGAAACCCAGCTCCTGGCCCGATCCAAAACGCTAAGCGAGAAACTCTACGCCACCACGGATCTGAGCGAGGCCATTGATATCAACCGCAACGAATATCTCTCGTTCCGCGAGATTGCGCGGGGCTGCTTCCCTTCCCGGGCCGACCGCGTCGCCCTGCACGTGGTGGGTGATGTGCCCGATGATGTGTCAGGTTTCCTTACAATGGCAACGCTGGCTTACCAAGCGACCTTGAGCGAGCCATATGCGAGCAAGCTTGCCAAGCGCGGCTACGGGACGAGCCGACTCCAGCAGCTCAGCGCGGGGCTGGAGAGCCTCAACCATATGGCGGCCGAAAAGGTGGGTACTTACGGTTCGGCCATGAGCCAGACCGCTGCACGCGACGAAGCTTACGAGGAATTGCGGGCATTCATGCGCGAATGGAAGTCGGTAGCACGGGGCAGCCTGCGCACCCAGCCCCTGGTGCTTAGGCGCCTCGGCCTCTAAGGCCATCTTTGGGGAAGAATAACGGGCCACTGAGGCATCCTGTCACAAACGCCCGCCGGAGAAATCCGGCGGGCGTTTCGATTTTTGATCTGGACCATTTCCCGCCGCTTCGCCCCATGCTGGCCGTCTCGCCCCCGTCTGGGAGCATCTCCTCCGGGCCGCCCGCGAGTTGGGCAGACTGTACCCTTTGCACCACGTTCAAGCGTGACTTCCTGCGTGCGTGTTCGCCCGGGAGCCACGCTTTTTCCACGGGTGGCGGGGGCGCACTGGGCGGCTTTTACCCGGCCCGGTTGGAGTGGGCTTGATCGGTCAATTTCAGGCGGATCTCATAACGCGCGGCGCAAAGACACGCTCCTAGGATTATGACGGCTCCCGAGAGGTAAATCCACATCAGGAGGGCGACAACCCCTCCGAAGGTGCCGTAGAGCGCGTTGAAGTTAGTGATGTTGCTGGTGTAAAGGGTGAAAAGCCTCTGCACGACGTGCAGCCCAACGGTCACCAACAAGGCCCCGGACCACACCTCCGAAAAGAGCGTCCTACGGCGCGGAGCGAACTTGTAGAACATGCTGAACCCGTAGAAGAGCACCAGTGGGGCCACCAGCAGGCGCAGGGTACTGAAGACCCACACCATGAACTTGAAATCCAGCCCCAGCTTCCAGGAACTATCCCAATAGAGGCTTTGGATCTGGTCGAGGATGGTGGGGACCACAATCCCGATCAGCAAGGCACTGGTGAGGATCACCATCATGAACAAGTTTTTGATCGGCAGTCGCCACCAGGAGTATTCCCTGGTTCCCCACGCCCGGTTGACCCCGTGCACCAGGCTCTGGAAAAAACGCAGGGCGCTCCAGGCCAGGACCGCGAAGGCGATAAAGCCTGCCTGCTTGCGCGAGTACACGACGCCGTCCACGGTCCGCATGATGGAGGCGCTGGACTCCTCGTCCAAGGGTAAGTAGAGGCGCACCTGTTCGGTGACCCGTTGGGAGGCCAGCTCTCGACTGCCTAAAAACGTGGTCCCCAGGGTGATAAGCACCACCATCAACGGGAACAGGGCAAAAAAGGCATAGTACGCGAACGAAGCGGCCCGTTGTTCCCCGTCTGTTTCGTTGTATTTGAGGAGGGCGCGTCCCAAAACGTCCTTGATGGTGATTAATCGAGGCCGGATTTTGATCCAAGAGCGCGTGAGGGCGTTCATTGAGGCCACCGTAGGGACTCCGCACACGGCTGCCAAGAACGCTACTCCTTGCACGTCGATAGTGGATCGCTAGCGTAGGGGTCCGATGACGGATCCAGTTCCACCCTCGCCTGAAGCCCAAAAGAGCGATCAGTCCCAGCAGCCCAAGCCGGACCGGCGGGGCAGGTCCAGGCGGCGGCGCGCCCTGTGGATAGGGCTCCTCCTGATGGCGCTCTTTTACCAGCCCTTATTCCACGGGACTGCGCGCTGGGTTCTCATCCAACTGGCCGCCAGGCAACATTTGAAGTTGGACATCCATTTCTCGGGCAACATCTTTTCCAACCTCACGGCAGAAAATTTGCACGTCCGGCCCGATCTCAAGGGGCCCAGCCCCGTCGAACGTATCGACATCCAGCGGATCCGGCTCGACTACAGCTTTTTCATGCTCGTGCGCCATGGTTTGGGAGAGTTCTTGCGCAGTTACGAGCTCGAGAACGCGGATGTGGCCCTGAAACCTTCGCCGAGGGATCCAAAACGCCCGCGCACGCGAACATTGGGCCAGGACCTCAATCGCCTTTTGGTTCAGCCCGCCGCATTTGCAGAAAGGGTGTGGGTTAGAAACGCCAATTTGAAGGTTCAGAATCGTAATACCTACACTGAATTCCATGGCGCCGACCTTCTCTTGGATCCGGATCGTGTCGGTTATTTCCGGATGAAAAGCCTGAAGCTTCCTGGCATTCCGGTATGGGAGAATCTCCGAGCGCCGACCAGTTACGAGGCGCGCAACATGTATATCCGGCGGATGACGCTGGCGCCAGAGATCGTCCTGGAAGAAGCCAATTTTGACACCTCCCTACGCGCCCAGAACCGGGGCAGTGTGATCCTCAAGGGCGAGCTCTTCGGGGGCAAATTCAACCTCCGCTTGGACGGCAGCCGTCTGCCAAAACAAGGGGGCGCGCTAGTAAAGAGCTATGACACCAGCCTTCGAATTGAAGCGACCGAGGTGGCCATGAATCGGGCCATGGCGTATCTGGGCTTCCCCGAAACGCCTTTCCATACAGTGGAGAGTTTGGAGTTGGTCTTCTCGGGTGAGCCTGAAATGCCCACCACGTGGCAGGCCGCCGGCTCTGCCAAGGTGCGCGGCGTCACCATGGGAAAGGTGAATCTGGATCGCCTCACGGTGGCTGTCCAAGCCCATCCCGAAAAGCCCGCCACCCTCACCGCAGAAGCTTCCCAGGGCGCGAACACCGGCTTGTTCGAAGCCTCCATTCGCCTGCCGGAGACCGTTCAAGACCTGAGATACAGCCAAGCCACAGGGACTCTCGAATTCAATGCCCCGCATCTGGCGGGGATACTGGCCTTGGACAAACCCGTGTCGGGCGATCTTTTCGGAAAGGGCACGGTCGAAATACTCGAAGCCCGGTTGAGCACCCAATTGGCCCTCCAATCCACAGGCTTCGTTGTGGCTGCGTTAAAAACGGGCAAAGCCAACGCCCAACTTTCCCTTTCAGAGGATATCTCCGGCCCGCATTCCAATTTCTGGGAGGGATTCCGCTCCAGCTTGGTGGGCGATTTCACCCACCTGGATTGGAACTCGACGGCGACCGACACGGCGCACATTGATCTGCAAACCCGCGCACAGACATTGGAGCTTAACGGATCAACCTGGGAAAGGGGTACCAACCGGGTCGAGCTTAAGGGCACCTACCAAATCCC
>JAYVTN010000150.1:0-2890 GCA_043788785.1 Spartobacteria bacterium
CTCCAGCGTCTGGCAAGAAGCGATCCCCGGGCCTTTCATCTCCCCGGGTTCATCCTGACGCCCGAAAAGTATCCGCTGGTTTGGCTCCTGGCGGATTTCACCCATACCGTCTTTGGCGAACCTGATCCGGTGCCCGCGAATCTAGGCGGCGCTGAGTTCCTCCTGATTGATTCCAAGGACCAACTCCCAGCCGAAGCGCAATTGGCCACCCCTTACTTCAGGGACACCCTTCGGATCCGGGGCAGTTCCCCGGCGGTCTCTATCCTCTATCTGCGCCAGGAGACGTTCTCCCGATTTTTCCCCGGGCGACCCCCGGAGTTCATTCCACACCCACAACAGGCGCCTGCCCCGGTGCAACCGGAGGAGACCGTGGTGCGATGAACTGGGTTGCGGCCATCCTATACGCAGCGAGCAGTTCCACCGTATTGGCATTGGCCCTGTCGATGACCTGGGGCCATCTAACCCCGGCCATCGCCATCATCGCATTGTGGGCGGGCATTCTGGCAGGCATTGCGGGCATGCGCGACGCTCACCGCGCAGCCACGCCCGAGCACCCCCCGCAACGTTGGGACTGGGCTGCAATCATCCTATTCACCCTCTTCGCCCTTCGCTGCTTTCTCTGGCTCATCTTTTGGCGCCAGGACAGCGTCCAAGTCCTTTCCCCCAACAATCTGGGCGATTGCTCCTTCCACATCACCCTGATCCAACAATTCGCGGGCGGCCAGAGGTTCTGGCCCGAGAGCCCCATCTACGCAGGCGCGCAGCTCGCCTACCCGATTGGAGCGGATCTTTTTAACAGCCTGCTCGGCTCCCTAGGAATCGACTTGGTGCCAGGTTTGGTTTGGGTCGGGTTGGCCGGATCCGCTCTCACCGGCGTCGCGCTTTGGAAATGGGGGCGCGGTTGGGTCCTGGCCGCCTTCCTATGCAACGGCGGGTTCTACGCTTGGAACATCTTCACTACCGGCAGTCTGGCCGACTTCCAGGCCGATGCCGCCTGGAAGAGCATCCCGCTAGCGTTGTTTGTCACCCAGCGCGGCCTGCTCTTTGCATTGCCCGCCGGACTCGCCCTCCTCTGTAGCTGGCGTACCCGTTTTTTCAACAATCCCGTCGGAGGCTGGCTCCTGCCGTTATGGGGCGAAGTCCTCCTGTACGCCACCCTGCCCCTGTTCCATCTCCACAGCTTCCTTTTCCTCTCTGCGGTGCTCGGAAGCTGGTTCCTCTTCCACTCTGCCGCACGCCGACAACTTGCCACGCTTGTGGGCATCGCCTTTCTGCCTGCCTCCGCACTCGTTCTGCTCGTTACGGGTATGTTCCACGGCACCTCCGTCCTCGGTTGGAAGCCGGGCTGGATGCAGGACTCCCAAGCCTTTATCCCCTTCTGGTTGATGAATTTTGGCGTGCTCCCGTTTTTTGTCGGCGCCCTCTGCCTCAAGCTGGTGTGCAAGCGCACCAGCCCCTGGTCCATGGCCATATCCGCTCCGGCCATTCTGGTCTTCGGACTGTGCTGCTTCATCAAATTCGCGCCCTGGGAATGGGACAACACCAAGCTCATGCTCTGGTCGTACCTAGCGGTCATGCCCGTGCTTTGGGAGGAGTTGATTGCGGGTTTGAGCCCGATCCGCCGGGCCTGGTGCGGTTGCGTGCTCTTCGGCTCCGGATTCCTCTCGTTGCTAGGCGGGATGGACAACACGCACACCGGCCATGAGATCGCCTCCCGCTCCACTCTGGATTCGCTCCAAACTGTGTTGGAGAGAATCCCGGTTGATGCCCGGTTTGCGGCGGCACCCGACTACAACCACCCCCTACTCCTGAGCGGACGGAAACTTGCGATGGGCTACGAGGGCCACGTTTGGAGTCACGGGTACCCTTGGCTGGCACGCAAAGCGGAACTCGCGACGCTCATGTATGGCCAGCCCGGCTGGCTTGAAACCGCCTACCGACTCGACATCCGCTATATTTACTGGGGGGCCGCCGAGCAAAAGGCCTTCCCGAACTCCACCCAGCCGTGGCGGGCCCTGTGCCCATTGGCCGCCACAGGCGCTTGGGGCGATATCTACGAACTCCCACCGAAGAATCAACCGTAAGTGGGCAGTTGAGTACCCTGGAAGGCAGTGTGACGCCCCTGTGGAAAAAATAGAATACTCACCCCGCATTTTGCTACTCATGGGGTCACGTGTTGGAGAACGCCGCCGCGAACCCGAAGGGTTCCAAGAAAGTATACAGAGGTCGAAGACCTCCGGACCCAGTCGACAATCGTCGCACCCTGAAGGGGTGCCAGAGAAGTCAGCGGTTCTATCGCCAATCGGGGAGAACCGTTTCGCGAGGGTGTACACGGAATGGCCGGGGGTCTGGTTTGCCTGCCGATGCCATTCCACATCTGTATATTCCTGCTCCTCTGTGGTTAAATATTTCCGGGTCAGAACCATCCAAGGGAGCACCCTCAGGGGGCGCTATATCCCGAAACCGAAATGCCGTTCCGACCGTGCCCGGCACACACCTTTGCGTCTTTGCGTCTTGGCGTGAGTCAATCTTTCGGTTCCCTCCTCCGGTTTTGCTCCGATGCCAACGCGCGCCTGGGGCGCCTTCGGCTAATCCGAACGTGGAATCGCTTTGCGCCCCAATAAGCAGGTGGCTGGTTTTGATTCGATAATCGGTGGCTGGTTTTGAAGTGATAACTGACAGCGTGAGCGTTCCGTTGAGGACTCGAACGGAGTTTTGGTCTCACGCAAAGACGCAAAGATTTCAATCTATTCCCTCCTCCGGTTTCGCTCCGATGCCGCCAGGCTCGCGAAGTCTGCGCACTGAGCAGATCTGACCTCTTGAACGAAGATACTTAACCACCGAATGCACCGAATACACGGAATGGCCCGGGGTCTGGTTTGCCTGCCGA
>JAYVTN010000151.1:0-2012 GCA_043788785.1 Spartobacteria bacterium
AATCCTCAACGGAAGGCTCACGCCAAGACGCACGTCATCAAGCGCCCCGCAGCAGGGCGCCCAGCCCGCTGGACCTACAAGCGAACGGCCTCCGACATCCTCGAAAAAGTGAAGCGCGCCAGAAAAAAGGTCGATACATTGCACTAATTGTGACGGACTACACTAGCAGCCGTTTGAGCTCGTCCGGAAATGTGAGCGTCCGGTGATGCTTCTCCTGATTGGCAATTGTATCTGCGGAGCTCTTGCGCGTGCGTAAAACTCACAATGAATACCCCGTATTCTGGCACCCCTCCAGGGTGCCATTGATTCTCGAACGGGTCCGGAGGTCTTCGCGTTGCTCGACCTCCGTACCTTCTTGGAACCCTTCGGGTTCGAAGCTGCGCATGTTCTCACATGGGTAAAGCAAGTGCGAAAGAGGAAGGACGGAAGAAAACGCTGGGTGAGCACGTGGACAAACGCGGTGCGCTTAGATTCCCCGGGGGCGCAGTTGGCGTTTGAGGATGAGGTACAAGGCCACCAGCAGCGCCATGCTCGAGAGGATCAATACGGCGCTGTTGTAGGTAAATACGGTCATCTCGATGCCCAGATAGCGCTTAACCGGTCCGAAAAAGACGTTCACGTGGTTTTGACGCCGGTAGTCGTTTTGCTCGGTCTCGGCCTTGGAAACCAGATCGGTGACCTTCTGGTTGGTATAGAGCTGCTCCACGTTGATCCCTGCCGTGCGGCTGCGCAGGCTCCCGGCATCCAAGGGCTTGCCTCCGAGGATGGCGTCCACCCGGCCCAAGCGCTTCTCAATCTCTTCGGCCGAACCCGACTCCAAGCCGCTCATGAGTGCGAGCGTGTCTTTTAGATCCTCCAAACGCGCCGCTTTGACCGGGTCGCGATCTTTGTTGGCGACGAGCAGGTCAATCTGGCGCTGAAGCCGGTCCTGTCGGATGCTCAAGGGGTTGAGTTTGGCCTGGGCCACGATGAGGGCTTCGTAGGTGTAATGGGTGGCTACAAAGCGGCTGATCAGGGGGACCGTGAGGGTTGAGTCGTTGCGGTTTGGGGTATGGAGTTGGGGATGGGTGCTGAACCAGCGCTCAAAGGTGTAACGCAGGTTCAGGTCCTGGTTCATCTCCTCGTACTTGATCAAAGCGCCGCCGAAGATGAGCTGGGGGATGAGCACGAGGGGGACGAAATTGGCGGCCGTTTTGGAGTCCGCAACCACCGAAGAGATCAGGAGCCCCAGACTGGTGCCGCTTGCCGCCGTGATGAACATGAAGGTGAAGTACGGCCAGAACATGCCGCGGATCTCCAGGATCTGGTTGCCCACGAGTACGAAAAGGGCGCATTGGACGGCCGAGAAGAGCGCCAGGGTGCTGAATTTGGAGAAGACGTAGAAAGGCAAACGCACGTCCAGATTGCGCTCGCGGTTGAGCTGAACCCGATCACGGATGATGTCATCAACACTGTTCATAAGCGCCAAGAACAGGGATACCAGCAAGGCAATGAAGATGTAGGTGGGAATGTGGAAAGCACTCGCGAACTGGTAGCGCCCGGAAGCATCGTCGGTAAAGTAAAGGGCCCATCCGATCAGGAGCGCCAAGGCCGGGGGAACCAGGAGCGTGAGGATGAGGTTGCCGCGGTTGCGCAGCTTGGAAATGAACGTGCGCCGGAGCAGGGTGCGCAGTTGGGTCCATTCATCGCGCCAGCGGACGCGGTCCCGTAATTGGAGGGGGGATGGGGCCGGTGCCGGAGCGGGCTGGGCGGGTTTGCGCAGGTTGACCATGCGCATGTCCTGGAGGAGGCGAAAGCTTTCGTACTTGTCGCGCCAATAGTCCGGGGAGAAGCGCCGGGCTGGGACGAACTGGCCCTGGTAGTTTTCCTCGAAGATGATGTCGCCCGAGAGATCGCGCAACGGGGTCTCGAGCACGTCGAAGATGAATTCGGGCCGGGTCGTGCCACAAGCGGGACAGCCTCCCAGTTCGGTGCCAAACTGCTGTTCATGCTCGGCGGCCGCGAAATAGGCG
>JAYVTN010000152.1:0-6370 GCA_043788785.1 Spartobacteria bacterium
TCATCCTTCATCCTTCATCCTTCATCCTTCATCCTTCATCCTTCATCCTTCATCCTTCATCCTTCATCCTCGCCCCCCCTACTCCCCTGTAAAAAACCGTTTGATCTGCACACCACGGCGCTCGAAATGATGCTCCGCCCGACGGAATAAGCTCGGCACGTCGTGGATGGGCTCACCACGCTCCCGGACACGGTCATTCTCGCGGTCCCGGTCGCGGTCCCGGTCCTCCTCCTCACGCTCCGTGTACCGCCGGGGCCCACCCGAAGGCCCGGACTCCCCACGACCTGATCCCCGCACAAACTCCTGGTCCTCGGTAACTTGCGTGCGGCGTGATCGTTCCGATCGATTCACCACTCCCACCGGAAAATCCTCTTTGAGAATCGCCCCCGTATCCGCTGCAATCTGCACGCTGCCCACAGGCCCTTGCCCTGTGTTCATCAGTTGCAACTCCCACACGGGCGCTGCTCCGGCCGCTCCGCTCCGCAACACGTAATCGACCCGGTCAAAGGGGATTCCGGCTTTCTCGGCTTGCTGGTTGGCAATGCTAAAAGCGCCCTCCGAATCCAGATTGAGCTGATTGAAATTCATAGGCGCGCCCAACGCCCGTTTGGTCGGAGTCCGTTCGCCGATGGTCTTGCCTTTCTGGATGTCCAACTCACGGATACCGCCGCGGGCCCGGGAATCCTCCAGAACGATCTTCCAAACCGCGGGGACGGGACTCCCACCGCGCCCCCGGACCTCCACCACGTGGTTGAGGGGCTCGGTTCCCGATTGTTTGCCAATCAAACGCAAAGCGTTATAGGCGCTCTCGGTGGCGGCTCCGAAGACTGTCCAGGAGCTAAAAACCAAGGTGCAAACAAACAAAACGATCTTCATACCCCCCGACGATGGACACACCCGGTTTTTTTTCCAGTGCTATTATCATCGACCCCCGATTTAGCACCTGTGGGATTGCAGGCGAGGCGCTGGGCGGATACTGCTCGGCCTCACATTTGCCATCGGCTCCCTGGTAGCATGTCCCATTCCCCGGCCTATACTGAACGCTTGCTGGAAGCCTACAAAGGCTTGGTGGAAGTCAGCGCCTTGATAAATAGCATCACGGATCCGGCGGCCCTCCTGACCGCCATCCTCGACGTCGCCCGGCGCGTCATGGGTGCCGAGGCGGCATCCCTTTTCCTGGTCAGACCCAATGGCGACCTCATCCTCACCCACGCCACTCCCTCCACGGCGGTCAGCTTGGATTCGCAGCCTCCTATTAGCGTACCCCGGGGCCAAGGCATTTCGGGCTGGGTCTTGGAACATGGATCCCCTCTCCTGATCAAGGACGCTTACGCGGACCCCCGCTTCTACCCCGATGTTGACCGGAAAACCGGGTTCACCACCCGTTCCATTCTCTGCACCCCGCTGGTTCACGAGGGAAAAGAGATCGGCGTCCTCCAAGTCCTGAATCCTCTGGATCGCGAGTGCTTTGAGGAAGTGGACCTGGAAGCCTTCAGCGCCTACGGCTCGCTCGCGGCAACCGCCATCGACAAGCTTCGTGCCATTCAAAGCCAGATTGCCCAAGAACGCCTGGACCAGGAATTGACTTCCGCTCGCGAAATTCAAGCCAGCTTCCTACCCCAGACCTTGCCGCAGTTGGAGAATTTGGAATTCTGCGCCAAGTACCGGCCAGCCCTCCATGTGGGAGGCGACTTTTACGACGTTATCGAACTAGGCCCCGATGAGGTTTATTTCGTGATCGGCGATGTATCCGGGAAAGGGATGCCCGCAGCCCTCTTGATGGCCCAAGCCCTGAGCATGCTGCGAATGGTGCTCAAGCCGGGGATGCATCCCCAAGCGGTATTGGCGCGTTGGAATTCGTTACTGAGCGGTCACACGATCCGGGGGATGTTCATTACCGCCTTGCTGGGGCGCTTGATCCCCTCTGGACGGCAAATCGAGCTCTGCAGCGCGGGCCATTGCCACCCCTTCCTGGTTGACTCCCTAGGCCGTGCCAAGGAACTCCGGCTCCAAGGGTGTCCGCCTCTTGGGCTGCTGCCTAACCTTAATTGCCCCTGCGAACGCTTCACCATGGAGCCCCACCAGTGGCTGCTGTGCTTTACCGATGGGCTTCCCGAATCCTTTAACCCGGAAGGCCTTAGCTTGGGACGGGATGGCATGATCGGCCTTCTGGACCGGCCCTTGCCGGGTCCCGACCAAGTCATCGAGACCCTGGAGGTCGGCGAGCGCGAGCACCGCCAGGCGGCCCCTCCCCATGATGACCTCACTCTTCTGGTGTTTGGCTTTCAAATGTGCCGGCCCATCCCGGCCCGTCGTGAACTCGAATTCGCCAGCCACCCGGGAAACCTCTCTTTGGCCCGGGATTTCGTGCGCCAGTTCCTGGCGACCTGTCATATCGCAGAGGCAGACACGGAGTTGATGATCCTGGGCCTGGATGAAGCCTGTACCAATATTATCCGGTACGCCTATGCCCACGAGCCCGACCAACTCATCTGCTTGGCATGCGAGTCTTCTGAAACCCGGGTGACCTTCCGGATCCGCGACTTTGGGGACCAATGCGACCCCACCCAGCTCCAACCCCGCTCCCTGGACCTCATCCAACCGGGTGGACTGGGCCTTCACCTCATCCGGAAAGCCTTCGACACGGTGGATTTCAATCTCAAGCAGCAAGGCACCGAGCTGGTGCTCTCCCGGGATTTCACGCATCCCCTCGGGCGATCGCAGCCCGCGTAGCATCGGGCCCGTTTTGGGGTTATTGGCGTCGCTTTAGGTCCCTTTTGTCCTTTAAGTCCTTTTGGTCCCTTTGAGCCCGCGGGGAAACGACCTAAACGACCTAAACGACCTAAACGACCTAAACGACCTAAACGACCTAAAGGCCGTAAAGGCCGTAAAGGCCGTAAAGGCCGTAAAGGCCGTAAAGGCCGTAAAGGCCGTAAAGGCCGTAAAGGCCGTAAAGGCCGTAAAGGCCGTAAAAACCCCGATTCCCTGCCCCACCCCGTCCGGCTCAGCTGCCTGTTGTATTCCGGCGGGTTCGTGCACTACTGTCCCCGCTTCCATGGAAACCAAAGCCAAAGATAGCCGTATTCTCCAGAAGAGCTTGGAACTTTGCCAAGCCATCACCCAAGAGCCTGATTTTGCGTCGCTCAAGGCCCAGCTCGATGCCTTTTTGGCCGACGAGAGCCTCAAATTCCAATACCAGCAGCTCAACGAAATGGGCCGTATGCTGCAGATGAAGCAAGGCGCCGGCGAAGAGCTAAGTCCCGAAGAGACCTCCCAATTCGAGACGGTCCGGGAAGAATTGGTGGGCAATCCGATCGCGCAGGGCTTTTTCGAAGCGCAACAGCAGTTACAGCAACTGCACCAGTTCGTTGGGCGCGTTTTGGACAAGACCTTTGAACTCGGGCAGGCGCCCACCTACGAGGACGTTCACGACGGCTCCTGCGGCAACTGCGACTGCCACTGAAAGCAAGTATGAAGGATGAGGTATGGAGGATGAAGGAGTGCTTCGCGCCTTTGGCCCTTCAGCACAGAAATCTCCCGCAAAGCAATGCCTACGGTATTCACCAAAGACGGATTCCGGTTCTTCTTTTACAGTAACGATCACCGGCCCATTCACGTGCACGTGAAACGAGGAGATGGCGAAGCTACGTTTAAGGTGGAAGGAGAGGTCATTTTGCGCGAATCGGTCGGATTGAAGACCAAGGAATTAGCACGGGCCGAGGACTTGGCGATCAAGCACCAAGAGCTTATAATCCAGAAATGGCATGAATACTTTGATTGATCCACCGGCTTCGGCGCGACACCATAACAGCGAGATCATTGTCGTGATGGAAAGTGGCATGGAATTCTCGTTCCCATGCGCGGCCTATCCACGCCTTGCCGCTGCTACGATCGAGCAACGGTCCAATATTGAGCTTAGCCCGTTGGGAATTCACTGGCCGGACATTGACGAAGATTTATCGATCAACGGGTTGATTCGTGATCACGCGCAAGCGCTAACGAGACGTCGCTCCTAACGCCTGACCCGACGCACTAAAAGCAAGTATGAAGGTTGATGTATGAAGGTTGAAGGGGTGCCTTAGTTAGTTGTGAAGTTGAAGGCGCTGCAACCGCCCAAGCCAACCCGGAGGGTTGCCAGAATGTAGCCGGGGGTTGAGCGCAGCGATACCCCCGGAAGGGAGAAAAAGACGTCCACCCTGAATTGGGTGGCAGAATTCCCACCAAAGCACGCAATGGTTCTGCCACCCGTTCCGGGTGGAGGCGTTTTGTCGGATTCCCGGGGGCATCGCTTCGCTCAGCCCCCGGCTACATTCTGGCAACCCTCCGGGTTGGCTTGGGTCCGGACAATCCGACACCATCGTCTTTCGCCACACAGCAACGGGCTGGAAAAAGATCTACCGCACCCCCGGAGGATTTCACATTATCTGGCGGTTGGACGAATGGCTCCCCAACTCTGTCCGGCTCCATTCCGAGTCGGGCGGAAGCTCAGCCGCCAAAGTCCCTGCAACCGCCCTCGTTCCATTTGACGAAACCAAGTCCCGCCACGGCTCTGACGCCAACAAGAAGCCGGTCGCACCTGTCGGCAAAAAGCGCTAACCATCCTAACCGATGACATTGTCCATCATGCCATTTGTAAGAGGATAGGCAGAAAAGACACCGTGCCTCGACGGTGGTGTTGAGCAGAAGTCCCTTCCGGAGGTGATTCTCCGGAGGGAGTTATTGGGGCTTAGAGCCCGAGCTTCTTGAGCGCGCTGGGGTTCTTTCGCAGAGCTCCGCGGGCGATGCCTTTCCATTCCTTCATGAACGCTTTCAGATCGGCATAGGCCAGGTCCCGGGCAGCGGTATGGTTCTGGGCCTCCACATGGGTATCGGTCTTTTCAGCGGCCATCCGGGTGAGCTCCGCCAGATCGGCCAGCAACCCTTGGAGACGCTCTTTGGAATATCCCCGCTTGCCGAGTTTGGCTTGGAAGAGATCATCCTGGGCGGCTTGATAAGATGCGGTAGCCACACTGATGAGGCGGGAGTGGTCGGCAGGCACTTTCTCAGTTACGCTCAGAGCCTGTCGCTCGCCACGGTCCTGGAAACTGGCCCGCGCGATGTCACGGAAGCTCCGATAATCCACACACCGTGCCTCGACGGTGGTGTTGAGCTCCTGGAAGACCTCGGTCTTGGCACCAAGACCCATTGCCCGTGCTTGGAAACACTCGCGCAAACCTTTGGTCAAGCGGAGAGCGGTGGCCCGTTCGGCTTCGTCGAGTCCGTGGGCTTCGAGCGCGGAACGGATCTCGGGATCGTTCATGGCAATCTTCAAGAGTTGCTCGGTGTCGCTCATATAAGACTCGATCACCTTGTTTTGTGCACTCACCGAGCGGGTGCCGGTGGTTTGGGAGACCGGTTCGGCAATGGCGGCAGTTTCGATGGGATCCATAATTTTGGGGGGCTTAGGAAGCGCTTACGCTGGTTTCGGCGGCGATGCTCGCGGATTTCACCAGTTGGATGGGAGCCAGGCAGTACCCTTTGCTCGCGTAGCCTGGGCTTTGGGCAATGGCCTCGTTGTTGGCTGCTTTCAGACGCCAGTACGAGTTACTGTCCTTCGCAAATTTCCAATATCCGAATTTCATTACTTTAATGTTTTTTGTAGGCCGTGGTGTTTCCCCGGACCAATGATTTAAGCCTCGGCGGGAGCCCAGCCGGCGTTAGAGCGGAAGGGCCTCCGATAAGGGAGGCGGAGTGTGTCGAGGTCGGGGTAGCCGATCAATTAGGGTTCACCCCGAAACGGATATCAGGCATTCGAATGCCCTGTTTACTCGCCCTGTTGCACTATCGGTTTTGGCTAAGGAAAGATTACCGGCGGCGGATTAGGCGGGAATGGCGCGAAAGCTGATTCATTTCACGAAGGCCCTGGATCAGTGGCACACCGGCTCAACGGAGTTCCGGGACTGCTAATGGTGGCCGAAGCCGTTCGCACCGTGGTCGAACCGGTTTGCAGCGTGGTCGAACCCGTTTGCAAGGTGGTCAAATCCATTTGCAGCGCGGTCGAACCCGTTTGCAGCGCGGTCGAACCCGTTTGCAGCGTGGTCGAACCCGTTTGCAGCGTGGTCAAACCCATTTGCAGCGTGGTCAAACCCATTTGATGCGCGGTCAAACCCATTTGCAACGCGGTCAAACCCATTTGCAACGTGGTCAAACCCATTTGCAACGTGGTCGAACCCATTTGCAACGTGGTCGAACCCGTTTGCAACGTGGTCGAACCCATTTCCCGCGTGGTCGAACCGTGGAGTTGAAGGGGCTGCCTCACCCCAATTCAACCCGGAGGGTTGCCAGAATGTAGCCGGGGGTTGAGCGCAGCGATACCCCCGGAAGGGAGAAA
>JAYVTN010000153.1:0-15974 GCA_043788785.1 Spartobacteria bacterium
AGGACGTGGCCGAGGCGTTTGCAAAAAACGAGGAGTTTTACGTCATGAAATTCATCGGGATTGGTCGGCCGCTGGTGCTGGAACGTGCGGCGGTCGAAGCGGCCCGCGAGCGGATCAAAAAACGTTACAACGTGCCCGAGGAACAGGTTCTCAACGCTTCTTAGTCCATGAAAAAAGAGATTATCGTCTGTCTCGCGCTCATTGCGTGTTCGGCCTTGGTGGCCCAAGTCCCTGGGGGGGAAGCCCCGCCTGCTGGCGTGCAGCAGCCGACCTCCCGGCAACCCAACCCGCAGATGCCGAATGGCCAGCAGCCGCCTCCGGGGGCGCAGCCACCTCCGGTTCAAGTGGCCGGGATGCCCTCGGAAGCGGTTAAAAAGGCCGACAACGGCTCCGTGATACGGGTAAATGTCACCAATCAAGCCTGGGATTTCCTGCGGCCCTGGGGCAAAAGGGCGCCCTACTCCCGGCGGGCAGTGGGTGCGGTCCTTCCAGCCGGACGCGTCCTGGTCACCGCGGAGTTGGTGGCCAATGCGACTTATCTGGAGTTTGAGACGCCCGAGGGTGGTTCCAAGGTGCCCGCTTCGGTCGAGGTGGTCGATTACGAGGCCAATCTGGCTATCTTACGCGCCGACGATCCCCAGTTCATGGAACGCTTCCAACCCGTGGAATTCACCACGGCTGCCGTGGGCGATACCCTTTCGGTTTGGCAGGTCGAGAACACAGGGACTTTGCTCGTGACCAAAGGCTCGATGACTACCGCTGAGGTTTCCCGTTATCCCACCGACGATTCCCCGCTGCTGGTCTACCGTTTGACCGTTTCCCTCCAGTTCCGCGATAGCAGCTTTACCTTGCCGGTCGTGCGCGACGACAAGCTCGTCGGCCTGCTCATGCGCTACGACAACAATACCAAGAGTGCTGAAATCGTTCCCACTCCAGTCATCGAGCACTTTCTAAAGGATGCAGCCAAGGCTCCTTATGAAGGATTCCCACGGACGGGCATGGCTTTCTCCAATACCCGGGATCCGCAATTGCGCCGGTATGTGGGCTTGAACGCCAAGGGTGGAGGAGGGGTGTACGTGACCGATGTTCTTAAGAACGGGCCGGCGGAAAACGCAGGGATCGTAGCCGGTGATATCATAACGCGAGTCGATGGAGAGGCCATCGATCAGGACGGGAACTATAAGGATCCCATTTACGGGAAACTGGCCCTCACTCATTTGGTGGGGACGCGGCGCTTTGACGGCGACGAAGTCAAGTTCACGGTGTTTAGGAAAGGTGAAAGCAAGGAGCTTCCCGTCAAGATCGCCCACCGCCCAGCCGACCAGTATGTGATCGAGCCGTATCTGATCGACCGTGCCCCGCGTTTTTATGTGCTCGGAGGATTGGTGCTCCAAGAGCTGTCGCGCCAGTTTCTCAAGGAATGGGGTACGGACTGGGCCAAGAAAGCGCCGGAGGAGTTCGTCTTCATGGACCGCCAGCAGAACGAGATGTTCGGGACGGAGCGTAAGAAGGTGGTCGTCCTGAGTGGCGTCCTGGCATCGCCGATCACAGTCGGGTACGAGGAGTTAAGGCCCTTGATGGTCACCCGCATCAACGGGGTGAAACTCAACTGTATCGGTGATGTGCCCGGGGCTTTGGAAAAGGCCGTCGATGGGCTGCACAAGATCGAGTTCGATGGGGATCCCTCGACCATCTATCTGGATGCGGCTGCGGTCAAAGCCGGGGAAAAAGCCTTGATGAGCAATTACCGGATCCCGGAGCTCCAACGGTTGGGGCAGTAGCTGGGGAGGAGGCTTCCAGCCAAGGATGTGGCATGGTTAAACGGGGGCAAGGCCCTTCCACGCCGTGTTGAGCTGTGGGAATTACAGAACAACTGGTACACCGGCGCCACCGATGTCAGCCAGCAATTGCTGCCCTTCCGGACCCGTTTTCGGACCGCTCAGGAACGCAAACATACAGGGGGGCAGCAAGCTCAATCCAGCCATAAGGTCCATAAGGTCCATAAGGTCCATAAGGTCCATAAGGTCGGACAAGGACCCAAAGGACCCAAAGGACCCAACGACCCCCAAAGGACCCCCAAAGGACCCAACGACCGCCAATGGACCCTAAGCGCGGGGATGAAACTTGTGGTGCACCGCCTTGAGCCGTTGCTGGTCAACGTGGGTGTAGATCTGTGTGGTCGAGATGTCTGCGTGGCCCAGCAATTCCTGAATGATCCGCAGGTCCGCTCCGTTGCTCAGCAGATGGGTGGCAAAGGAGTGGCGCAACAGGTGCGGGTACACGTTCATGCTCAGTCCTGCGCGCTTGGCGCATTCCTTCACGATTTGCCAGATCCGGACGGTGGTCAGCTTTGTGCCCCGCGCAGAAAGAAACACCTCGCTGCCGGTGCGCTTGGAGACTGACCCGGGACGTTCTTTCTCCAGATAAAGCGCGATGGCAGCGCAGGCTTTGGTTCCGACCGGCACGAGACGGGTCTTATTGCCCTTCCCTGTGACCCGGATGATTTTGGAGTCCAGGTCGAGATTCTCCAGGCGTGCATTGACGAGCTCGGAAACGCGGAGGCCGCTTGCATAGAGCAGTTCCAGGATGGCGCGGTCCCGTAACCCCCGGGGAGCGCCTGCTTGAACGCCATCGAGGAGGTGCTCGACCTGGAGCTCGTTCATGGTCTCTGGCAAGTACCGCTCAGTGCGTGGAAGCGGCAGCAGTTCGGCTATGTCGCGCTCGAGTCGGCGGCGTTGGTGAAGCCAGCGGAAGAAAATCTTGATGGCGACCACGATGAGTTTGATGGACGCGGCAGCAAGGCCACCGCGTTTGCGGTGGCCTAGGTAATCGGAGATGTTCTCCAAAGTCACTTCCTTGGAACCCACCGGCGGGCCAACCGGAAACTGGTCGGCCTCGGCCAGTTTGTTGAGATCATCTTCGCTGAAACTCTTGAGCAACCCTTTTCGTTCCAGCCATCGAGCGAAGCCTTCCAAGGAGAGGCGGGTAGAGAGCTGGTAATTGTCCGAGAGCCCCCGTTCTGTGGCCAGGTACAGAATGAAATCTTCGATGTCTTGGCGCATCGGGGTTAGGGAACAACGGACGATTCCTTCATCCTCCATACTTCAACCTTCATCCTTCATTCGTAATTGCCCGTGCCTGGAAGCGGATTGCCGGTGAGCCGCTCAAAAGCTTCCAAATACTTGGAGCTGGTCTTGGCTATGACCTCGGCTGGCAGCCTTGGCGCAGGCGGGGTCTTATCCCAGGTCAACGTTTCCAAATAATCGCGCACGAATTGCTTGTCGTAGCTCGGCGGACTCATCCCGGGTTGATGGTCGCTAGACGGCCAGAAGCGGGATGAGTCTGGCGTCATGCATTCGTCAATTAGGATGACGCGGCCATCCAGAATTCCAAATTCGAATTTGGTATCGGCTACAATGATCCCGCGCTGGCCGGCATACGCCCGGCCGTACTCGTAGATCCGGAGGCTGAGATCGCGTACCTGGGTGGCGACTTCCTCGCCAACGATTTGGCAGCACTGCTCCCAGGAGATGTTCTCGTCATGGCCGCTCTCGGCTTTGGTCGAAGGGGTAAACAGGGTCTCCGGCAATTGTTGGGCTTGCTGGAGGCCTGTGGGTAAGCGAATGCCGCAAATGGTTCCGGCCTCCCGATATTCTTTCCAACCCGACCCTGCCAAATATCCGCGCACCACGCATTCCACAGCTAAAGGCTTAGCCTTTTTAACGACCATTGAGCGGCCCAGCAGTTCTGAGGCGAAGGGCTGAAGTTCAGTGGGGTAGGTTGCTGGATCCGCAGAGACAAGATGGTTCTCAAGGAAGTCGAACTGTGCGAACCAGAACTGGGAAAGTGTGTTTAGGACGGCCCCTTTATGAGGGATGGCGTTGGGGAGGATGCAGTCGAAGGCCGAGATCCGGTCGGTGGCAACCAACAAGAGGTGTTCACCGAGATCAAAGATTTCACGCACCTTTCCGCTGGCAATCTTCGGGATGCCGGGCAGGTCTAAAGTCAGGATTTCCATCGGATCGGGAGCGTAGAGTGGGCGGGGCAAACAACGCAAGCCATGGCCTGTGAGGCTGACGAGCCCCGGGAATGTAGTGCCGGGATCCCGGCCCCTGCTCTGGCTCGCGCGGGGCCGCGCATGCAGTGGCGCTCGCGCTTCGCAAAAGCCCTGCTAAAACTCTCGCATGAGAGACCCGTTTCTATTCAAGGCCACGGCCCGGTTGCTGGACTTTATGCGGCAAGCAGACCAGCCAGGCCTCATCAATCTGGCAGCAGGCATCCCTGGGCTGGACGCTTTGCCCGCAGAAGCTCTGGGGGCGGCTTTCAGACAGGCGATGAGCGGGGAAGGCGCCAGGCTTTTTGGCTACCATCATCCTGAAGGAGACCACCGTCTACGTGAGATCCTTGCCGAGCGCCTGAACCAGCGTGGAACCCTCTTGGGCGGCACACAATTGTTGATGACCACCGGATGCACCCAAGCGCTCTCGCTGATGATTTCCATAATCGTGCGCCCGGGCGACGTGGTGGCCTGTGAGGCCCCTGCCTATTACGGGATGCTCGAGTTGTTGAGCCAAGCTGGCGCGCGTATCTTGCCGCTGCCTCTTGCGGGCGACGACGGGATCGATCTGGACTTCGCGGCCGAGACATTTCAACGCTTCAAGCCACGCTGTTTGATTGTTTGCTCCTCGCTCTCCAACCCTTCCGGGGCGACCCTCCCCCAATCCAAGCGGGCTCGCTTGGTGGAGCTTTGTCGGGAATCGGGCGTGCGGATTATCGAAGACGATATCTACGGGGAATTGGTGGATGGCGGCCATTCCAAGCCCATGTTGGCGTATGATGATGGTTCGACGGTTTCTTACGTCACGAGTTTCTCCAAATCAGTGTCGCCGGGATTGCGTGTGGGCTTCTGCGTACCGGGAACCCTTTTTGAGGAAGCGGCTGCACGCAAATGCCAGCAGGATCTCCATAGCGCGGTTCCCACCGAAGTGGCCCTCCGGGAATTTCTTCTCGCGGGCGAAATGGAGCCCCACCTCGAACAGCTTCGGATCCGCAATGCGCGCCGTCGGGAGCTAGGGATCGCTGCGGTGGAACGCAACTTTCCTTCTGGAACCCTGCTCTCGCATCCGATAGGCGGTTACATGCTCTGGGCCGGATTGCCGCAAACCGTCGATCTTGGGTCTGTGCGGTCTGCCGCCCATGCCGAGGGGGTGGCGTTTGCCTCAGGCGACGTGTTCTTTGCAGGTGCTGCGCCCCGGAGCGCGATGCGCCTTAACTGTGCTCACGCGGGCGAAGAGGATCTGGTGAAGGGGATCGAAATCCTCGGCCGGATCCTCGCCCAAAAAGGCTGACTAGCCTTTGGGCAACTTCTCGAAAGCTTCTAATACGTCCTTGGCGTGCGTATCGGTTGAAGCCTTCGGCATGGTCCAAACCACTTTCCCATTCTGGATGAGAAAGGACTCGCGTTTGGTAATTGATCCGAGATGCGGCACCCCAAAAGCATCTGCGACTTTGCTGTCGGAATCCGCGATCAACGTGAACGGGAGCTTGAACTTCTCCTTAAAGCGCTTCTGGCCATCGGGTTTGTCGCCACTGACTCCAAGGACCTGGATGCCTTTGGCAGTTAAAGCCGACCAGTCATCGCGCAGGCTACAGGCTTGTTTGGTGCAACCCGGCGTATCTGCTTTTGGATAGAAATAAACCAAGGTGGGGCCCTTGGCGTACACGTCCTTGAAGTGGACCGGCTTCCCGTCCTGGTCGACTGCCGTAAGGTCAGGGGCCGCCGCACCCGCTTGCAACGGCGCGGCTTGGATTGCGGCAGTAAAACCGAACATACCCATTACCGCAGCGGCAAATTGGAGGAGTTTCATGGGTGTAACGTCTGCCGTTCCCGGAGCCGTGTATAGCCGAAAAGCATTTCCTGATCATGTCGGCGACCTTCCCCGGAACCATCGCCTCCGAGCACAGCTTCACATGTTCGACGTGCCCGTCCGCGTCGCCCGTTGTTTCCATTGAACGTGCCTTCCAGGTCGCCAGACCGCCTCCCAGCCTGCTCGCCTGGATTTCCCGGTCTAGGGGAATGTTTACCGTTCCCGAAGCCGGGTATATCCGAAAAAGGAGCGTTTCCGGATCACGTCGGCGACCTCAACCGGGACCATCGCCTCCCAGCTCTCATCGCCAGCGGCAATCCGCTGGAGAACGTCTCGGGAAAAAATACTCAAGTATTCGCGCCGGAAATTGTCGAGCTGGATGAAGCTGCCGCGGTCGACCAAATACCGGTAAAGAGAACGTAGCTCGGCTGCGACCTCGAGATTCTCCATGGTGGTGAGGATCTCGCTTCCTTCGGTCTGGAGGGGATAAACGTACAGCTTGAGATCGTTTTTGAAGAGGCGTCCGAAGGACTCCAAGATGCCGCCCGGCAGAGAGGTGTAATACTTTTCGTCGAAGAGTTCGATCAGACTGGGGACGCCCATGACGATGCCGATCCGTTCCTTGGTGTGACGGGCGAGATAACCGGCGAGCCGGTAGTATTCCGAGTAGTCGGAGACCAGGACAGTCATGCCACATGCGGTCAGCAGATCGGCACGGGCCAAGAAATCGCGGCGATCCACGGCGCCGGTGGCCAGCAGATTGCTCATGGTGATTTCCATGAGTTGGACCACTGGCTTACCTGCCACTGCGGGATCGGCGGTGAACTTTTCGTGGGCACACCGCAACATGTCGATGTTGACGTGGGTCACGGGGCGGAAGCTGCCACGGGAGACCAGGACGGCGTTCTTGTGGAAGACTTCGCTGGGCTGGAGGACTTCCCGGCTTGGCCCGAACATGGCAGCGCCCGTGAGCCCCAATTGGACGAGCTTGAGGCTCATGAGCCGGTTGTCGACCGAGCGGAATTCGATGCCGCTAAACTCGATCATATCAATCTCGATGCGGCCGGTTGTCAGTTGGTCCAGGAGGGATTCCACGAGGGCGTCCGGCTCGTGGTGGACAAAGAATGCCCCGAAGAGAAGGTTAACCCCAATAATTCCAAGGGCCTCCTGCTGGAGAGCGGCTTCCCCGTCCAGCAACCGCACATGGATGATGATCTGGCTAGCCTGGTCGTGCGGGTGGGCTTGGAATTTGACCCCCATCCATCCATGGCACTCATTGTTCCCCTTGTAATTGCGGGTGGTCACCGTGTCGGCGAACGCAAAAAAAGAGACCCCGTCGCGCTTCTCCTGGAGACGGTCCAGATTGAGTTGGTACTCGGTATCGAGCATCGCTTGGAGCCGCTTGCGCGACACGTAGCGGTCCGTCGGGCCGTAAATCGCGTCGCTCACAGTCATGTCGTAAGCCGACATACTCTTGGCGATCGTACCGGCAGCGCCGCCCACCCGGAAAAACCATCGGACCACCTCTTGGCCGGCTCCGATCTCAGCAAACGTGCCGTACCACCTCGAGTCGAGGTTGATCCGGAGCGCTTTTTGATGGGTGTCGACGGCGTCAGATTTCATAGCGGGCGCCCTTACAGCGGGAACTTGCAAAGCGGTATAGGGATGACTGCGGAGCCCGTGCGCCGTGTGCCGTGTGGGTGCGGGCAGCTCTGTCCCGTAGCGGGGTTCGATCACCGGGCCACGGCTACAGAGACAAAGAGCTTGCGTCCCTTGAATTTGATCCCGTTGAGTTTTTGGACTACCAACGGGGCCTGCTCGTCATTGATGTCCACAAAGCTCTGCTTGGATCCCAGGCGGATGGCGCCGATGGATTCCTTGGGGATCTTGGCGACCCCGGCGACGACACCGACAATGTCCCCAGGGAGAATCTCATGCTCGCGTCCAACGTTGAAAATAAAGCGGGTCATTCCGGCTTCATGCGAGCGGGAGTCCGACTCCTCGCGGTGCGGAGCTTTGCCTTCGGGCGCCGGAGACGGGCGCTCGGGTCGGCTCTCGGGTCGGCTCTCGGGCTTGAGCTTCTCTGCACGGACTGGCTTGGGCCGCTTGTCGGCATAGGCCGGGCCGTCTCCCCCACGGCCTTCATACTTGGCATACGGACGCGGTTCCGGTGCATGGACGGGTTCCGGGGCCGATTGGCCGGGCCGGGTTTTGTCGTCCCCGAGGAGGTGAATGAGGGCTGAGGCGATATCGGTAGCCGAATGGCCCGCCTCAAGGAGCCGGTCGATGAGGTCCTCGTGGCGTTTGAACTCGCCCTTCTCCAACGTGTCCTTGAGGGAATCGAAAAACACGTTGCGGCGTTTCTCCTCGACCTCCTCCAGGGAGGGAAGGCGCTCGCGGCGGATCCGGCTGCCTGTGAAGCGTTGGATGTGCTGAAGTTTGTAGATCTCGCGTCCGGCCACGAACGTGATGGCCCGGCCCGTGCGCCCGGCCCGCCCGGTGCGCCCGATGCGATGGACATAATCCTCGCCGTCATGGGGAAGGTCGTAGTTGAAGACCACTTCAATGTCGTCCACATCCAGGCCGCGGGCGGCAACGTCGGTGGCTACCAGGAATTCAAAACCGCGCTTGCGGAATTTGGCCATGACCCGTTCGCGACCGCTCTGAGTGATGTCGCCATGGAGCTTGTCGGCCGAGTAGCCGCGGGCGACCAAGTGCTCGACGAGTTCGTCTACCATCATCTTGGTGGCGCAGAAAACGATACCGTAGGTGATGTCGTGGAGGTCAATGAGACGACAGAGGGCTTCAACTTTGAAGCGGCGCTCAACTTCGTAGTAGGTCTGGTCGATCTGGGGAACCGTGAGCGTCTCGGACTTGATCTTAACGGTGACCGGGTTCCGGGTGAAGCTCTTGATGAGCTGGGCAATCGGGGCCGGGACAGTTGCGGAAAAGAAAACGGTTTGGCGCTCGGGCGGGGCCTTGCTGAGAATGGTTTTGATGTCATCCACGAAGCCCATGTCGAGCATGCGGTCGGCTTCATCGAGAATGACCATCTTGAGCTGGTCGAGCTTGAGGGTCCCCCGGTCGAGGTGGTCCATGACACGGCCCGGCGTGCCGATGATAATCTGCGCACCGGCTTGCAAACCGCGGAACTGGCGTTCGTAGGATTGACCGCCGTAAATGGGCAACTCGCGGACGCCGCGTTTATAGAGAGCAAGCTTGGCGACTTCTTCGGCCACCTGAACGGCCAGTTCCCGGGTCGGGCAGAGCACGAGCACCTGCGGCGCTTTGAGATCGGGATCCACCCGTTCAATGGCCGGAATGGCAAATGCCGCAGTTTTGCCCGAGCCGGTCTGGGATTGGCCGACTGCATCGGAGCCACTCATCAGCACTGGAATCGCCTCGGATTGGATGGGCGAAGCTTCTTCAAAGCCGATACGCGCGACGGCTTTAAGGATTTCGGGCGAGAGGCCCAGCTCGGTGAATAGTTTCTTTTGCATTGGGGCTTTTAGTCTGTTGGGACCCGGAGGGCCATTCTTATGTGAGGATCTATTCGCTGGCAGGCTTTACGCGGTAAAATACCGCAACGTTGCCCACACGCATGATCAAATGGCTGCCGGTATGCTCGGCGATCTGTGGAACCAACGTTTTTTTCTCCTCCTTGAAATCGGTGAACTTGATTTTCACCAGACCATGTCGGGAAAGGGCCTCGTCGAGGCTCTTGAGGAAGCTGGGGCTCATCCCGCCATGGCCTAGTTTGAGAATTGGGTCCAGGAGTTGAGCGCGCGACTTTAGGTCGCGCTTTTCTGCATTGGTCAAAGGAATCGACATCCGGGGATGCTGCATGGGCCGCCAGTCGGGATCCAGACCAGAATCGCCGCTCTTCTGACCAATGACCGGCAAATTTGTTTGCACGGTAGGCTTGAAAGCACGTGCCAGTCTGTGGTTATCCCATTAGACCCGTGACTATGCCCAAACCGAATTCGGTGATTTTAACTAACATCCACGGCCGGAGCGCGCCCTTGGGGGCAACCGTCTATGAGGGGGGCGTTAATTTCAGCGTCTTCTCCAAACACAGTACCAGCGTCGAATTGCTTCTCTTTAACTCCGCTGAGGACGCCCTGCCCACGCGGACTTTCAAACTCGATACGACCAACAACCGTACTCACCAGTACTGGCATATTTTCATCCCAGGCATCGGGCCCGGCCAAATTTATGGCTACCGTGCGCACGGCCCGTTCATGCCCGAGCGCGGGTTGCGGTTTGATCCCGAAAAAGTGCTCCTCGATCCCTATGGCCGCGCGGTTGTAACCCCATCGGCTTATAACCGGAGCAAGGCCCAGATCCCGGGGGACACCTGCCAGACGGCCATGAAAAGTGTCGTCGTCGATGTCAGCACCTACGATTGGGAGGGCGACCAGCCCTTGCGCCGACCCTTTGCCCGCACGGTCATCTATGAGATGCACGTTGCGGGTTTCACCAAAAACCCCAACTCCGGGTTGCCCGAATTCAAGCGTGGGACTTACGCCGGGCTCATGGAAAAAATCCCATACCTGCAAGATATCGGCGTTACCGCAGTCGAACTACTCCCCATTTTCCAGTTCGATGAGCAGGACGCGCCTCCGGGCCTGGCTAATTATTGGGGTTACTCTCCGGTTTCTTTTTTCGCTCCCCACGGAAAGTTCAGCTCCAGCGGCGACGGTACGGCCGCGGTGGACGAATTCCGGGACATGGTCAAGGCCCTGCACCGGGCGGGAATCGAGGTCATTTTGGATGTGGTCTATAACCACACTGCCGAAGGCGATCAAAGCGGCCCCGTCAGCTGTTTCAAAGGCTTGGCCAACAATGCCTATTACATCCTGGAATCCGATAAGGCGCGGTATGCCAACTTCACGGGAACCGGGAACACCCTGAACGCCAACCAACCCATCGTGCGGCGCTTGATCCGCGACAGCTTGCACTATTGGGTGGAGGAAATGCATGTGGACGGGTTTCGCTTCGACCTTGCCTCAATCCTGGCTAGGGACGAGGCCGGCCACCCCTCTCCCAACCCCCCTGTCCTTTGGGATATCGATTCGGATCCGGTCTTGGCTGACACCAAAATCATCGCTGAAGCCTGGGATGCCGCCGGGCTTTATCAAGTGGGCTCCTTCGTGGGCGACCGCTGGAAGGAGTGGAATGGACGCTTCCGGGACGATGTGCGCAGCTTTTTGCGAGCCGACCCGGGCACTGTCCAGAAAATCGGCCCCCGCCTTCTCGGAAGCCCCGATATATACGGGCACGCAGCCCGCGAACCCGAGCAGAGCGTTAATTTTGTAACCTGCCATGACGGGTTCACTGCGAACGATTTGTTCAGCTACGACCGTAAGCACAACGATGCCAACCGCGAGGGTAACCGGGATGGCACGGACGATAACCGCAGCTGGAATTGCGGTGTGGAGGGCCCCACCGAGGATCCCGCCATTGACGCAATCCGCAATCGTCAGGTCAAAAACAGCTTGTTCATGACTTTGATGGCCGTAGGCACGCCGATGTTGTTGATGGGAGACGAGGTGCGCCGTACCCAACAGGGCAACAACAACGCGTACTGCCAGGATACCGACCTGGGCTGGTTTGATTGGAGCCTTCTGGAGCGGCACCCGGACGTGCTGCGGTTTGCCCGGGTATTGATTGCCCACCGGCTAAATCATCGGACCAGTCTGCCAAGCACTGGGCGCACTTTGGAGCAGATGCTGCAGCGGGCCCGGGTTGAGACCCATGGAATCAAGCTTTACCAGCCCGACTTCGGATCCGCCTCTCACAGCATTGCCTTCACGGTGTGGATAGGAGCCGATGCGTTGGTGCTTCACGTCATGCTTAATTCGTACTGGGAAGCGCTCGAGTTCGAGTTGCCCTCGAGTACCGATGGCGGCCTCGGCCCTTGGCGGCGCTGGATCGACACGATGCAAGAGTCGCCCCTGGATATCATCGCAGTCCCCGAAGCGCCCCTTGTAAAAGGGGGCACTTACTTAGTGGGGCCGCGTTCGGTTGCGGTTCTGGTCCGCCGCACGGAGCTTGGGCGCAAAGTCCCTTAGGTCGGGGTTGGGTCCATTGCGGGACAGCTTTTAAGGGACCTAAACGACCTAAACGACCTAAGGGGACTGCCCGTCCCATTATGTTGTCGGCACCGGGCGGCACTTAGTGTAATCTCCGAAGCATGACCCCGGTTGACCGGCAAAAGCAGTCTCTGTTTTTGGGCTCCTATGTTGAAGCATGGGCCGGTCGGTGTCCCGCGCAGGGGAGCCCGCTCCGGGCTTCCTGACGTATGTTGTACCCACCAACTAATATGAGAGCCTCGCATTCCCCGGGAAATTTCCCATGTACGGTTGGGTGGTTGTTTGGTTGCCTGCTACTGGCTTTTGGCTTTCCCCTCCCGCTCAGGGCCACGGTTCCGACAACAATGGAAGCGGCCCGCCAAGTCGACCTTCTCCTTGCCACGCACTGGCATGCAAATCAACTCCAGCCCAACCCCGCCGTGAGCGACGAGGTTTTTGTACGCCGCATTTATCTTGATACTGTTGGCCGGATTCCCACGCGCCAAGAAGCGCTCGCGTTTCTGGGTTCCAAACAGCCCGGGAAACGGGCCACCCTGATTTCGGGTCTGCTCAATAGCGAAGGCTACGTGCAACACTATTTCAATTACTGGGCAGATGTTCTGCGCGTGCAATCAAAGACCTCGGGATCTCCGACGGGACTTGCCTATGCGCAGTTCATCCAGGACAGCCTGCGCACCAACAAACCTTACGACCAGTTCGTGCGGGAACTCACCTCCGCCAAAGGTGTGGCCTGGGAGAATGGCGCCATCGGCTATTATATGCGCGACCGCGGGATGCCCCTCGACAACATGGCAATCACTGCGCGCGTATTTATGGGGACCCGTATTGAGTGTGCGCAATGCCACGACCACCCTTTCGACAAATGGTCGCAGCTGGAATTCTACAAACTCGCGGCGTTCACCTACGGCGTCAACGAAGGCGACTTCTATACACGCATCGGACTCACTGCCGTGCCCCAAAGCCGCGCAAAAGCTGCCAAAGAACAGGCGGCCCGGGATAAGATGGAAGCCATGGAGGGTGTGGAAAAGCCCGACAAGATGACAGTTAAAGAGGACAGCCGTGGCGTGTTCAACGTCCTCAAGCAGATTCAAAGTCCGTTCTTGAGTTACACCGAGCTGACCGAACGCAAACGCGACCTCAAACTTCCTCACGATTACAAGTACGATGATGCCAAGCCGCTCTCGGTGGTACAGCCCGAGACGATCATGGGCGAGCATGTCACCGGGCCGGCGGGGGTCGGACGCACCGACGTGTTTGCAAAGTGGATGACGGCCCCGGAACACCCGCGCTTCACAAAGGTCCTTGTCAACCGGCTCTGGAAAAAGACCTTCGGCCTGGCGCTCATTGAACCGCTGGATGAGTTGACCGACACCTCCAAACCCATGGTGCCGGACTTGGAAGCCTATCTGGAAAAATTGCTGGTCGCGCAGCACTACGACATGAAAGCCTTCCTCGGCGTACTACTGAACACGCGGGCATATCAGTCTGCGGTCACTCGCCAGGAGGTTGCTCCTGGGGAAACCTATCATTTCACTGGACCGGTTTTGCGCCGGATGACTGCTGAACAGATCTGGGATAGCTTTGTGACATTGATACGGCCCGATCCGGACACCAAGAACCTGGCGGCCAAAGCGGAGCTTGAGCAGAAGCTCAACACGGCCCGCAAAATCAACGATGCCTTTCAATCGATCCCGCCGGCAGAACTCTATGACCGGGCCATCACGGCCTCCAATTCGTTCCGGGAGCAATCGGAGAAGCTGAAGGTCTTGCAACAGCAGCTGAATGCAGCGCGTGCGCAGAAGGACTCCGTACTGGTGCGCGAACTCTCGAAGCAGGTCTCCGCGTTTGAAGCGGTCACCCGCCAGGCTGTCATCGATCAGGTTCTCAGTCCGATGCTGGCCAAGTTGGCGGAGAAATCCACCGGCGCCCCGACCCTCATGGCAGACGTCGCGCTCCCGGCCAAGGAGGAAACCCGCAACGGCAAAGGGTCCCTCGCGCTGACCCAATTTGCCAAGAATACATTCGTTCCCGGGTACGATTCCCCGGAGAAGGCGCCGGAACAACTGGCCGCCGAACGACAAGCCCGCAAGCAACGGCTGCTGGCCGAGGCGGCGAGCTCCGGTGTGCCCGAGAAAGAGCGTGCCAAATACGTGGAATACCGGGAACGGGTGGGTCGTGAATGGCTGCGTGCAGCCGAGCTCGACAGTCCCGCCCCGCGCGGCCATTTCTTGCGCGAGCTGGGCCAGAGTGACCGCGAATTTGTGGAGAACGGGAGCTCGGCGGCGAGCGTTCCCCAAGCGCTCATGCTCATGAACAGCCAGCTAGTCCCGCAACTCCTGTCCCGTTACTCCCCCTTGATGTCTGCCGTCAATCAAGCCCCGACCTCGGACGACAAATTGGAAGCGGCCTGCCTGTCGCTGTTTTCAAGAAAACCGACACTGCGGGAACGAGGCGCATGGGCTAGGGCGCTGACGGGAAACCTCAATACAGCAGATGATCTAGTTTTTGCGCTCCTGAATACCAAGCAGTTCATCTTCATCCAATAACTCCCCTTAAAATGAACGATCCATTCCTGAGCGCAGACGAACTCAGTAGACGGCATTTCATCGCCCGTACGGCCAGTACACTGTTGGGGGTGGGACTGTTGCCCGGGATCTTCACCACACGGGCTTCAGCGGCAGGAGCGGAAGCCTCCAAGCTGCATCGGGAAGCTTGTGCCAAAAACGTGATCTACCTTTATATGAGTGGCGGGCAGAGTCACATCGACACATGGGATCCCAAAGAGGGGGTCGAGAGCGCCGGTCCTGTCCAACCCATCAGCACCAGCGCCGACGGCCTGCGCATCTCTGAATATCTGCCGCTCACAGCCCGGCACATGCACCACGGCACGGTCATCCGCTCGTTGAGCTCAACCCAAGGTGCCCACGAACAGGGCAACTATTTCATGCACACGAGCTATCAGCAACGGGGCACGATCCTGCATCCCTCCATGGGGGCCTGGCTCAGTCTCCTGCAAGGGGGCGGTAATTCCACCCTTCCAAGCTCGGTTTATATCGGCAACTCCAGCCGACACCCAGGCGCGGGTTTCTTTCCTCCGGCCCATACCCCTCTATTCGTCAACAATCCCGAAAACGGGATCCAGAATATCCGGCTGCAGAAGGGGATTGAGGAGGATACGCTGGTGTCCCGACTGGAACTGGCCCATGAGTTCGACGCGGATTTCCAAACGATGTTCCCGCAGCGCAATGTCAAAGCCTATTCGGACATGTACGACCACGCATTAACGATGATGAAGAGCAAGGACATCGCTGCATTTGCGCTCACGGAGGAGAAAGAGGAATTGCGGAAAGCCTACGGTAAAGACCCATTCGGCCAAGGCTGTCTACTGGCCCGCCGTTTAGTGGAACGCGGAGTGCGCTATGTGGAGGTTAGTTTGGGCGGTTGGGATACGCATGTGGCCAATTTTGTGCGTGTGCCTGAGCTGTGCGAGGTGCTCGACCGGGCGCTCTCGAGTTTGCTCGGGGACTTACATGCCCGCGGCATGCTCAAAGACACACTGGTGGTGGTGTCTTCCGAGTTCGGCCGCACCCCGACCATCAACGGCAATACCGGACGAGACCATTATCCAAAGGCCTTCTCGGGGGCCATGTTCGGTGGCGGCGTCAAGGGTGGTGCCGTCTATGGACGCACCGACAAGACTGGCAGCGTGGTCGAAGAAGGCAAACTGAGCATCCCCGATTTCAACGCGAGCATTGCCTACGCGTTGGGGCTGCCGCTGGATCGCCAGGTGGTGTCCCCGAGCAAACGCCCATTCACGGTGGCGGACAAGGGCCAGCCCGCTACGACCCTTTTCACGTAAGATCCCCAAGGCGGGCTTGGCCAAACTCCAGCAGGGACGGTGTGTGCAGATGCTCCCCGTCTGTTTTCCACGGCCAAGTTTACCGCAAGGGCGCAGAGGTGCCAGAACTGGACTGCCGTCATGGCGGCCCAAGGCGCCTCCGCGGAGGCGGGC
>JAYVTN010000154.1:0-3382 GCA_043788785.1 Spartobacteria bacterium
GGAAAGCCGGAACCGCTTCCGTGGCAAACACCGGGAGCGCCGAATGCCGTTCCAAGGCAGCTACCATACCCGTGTGGTCGAGCAAGAGTGGCCCTTCGATGCAGTGCCCCTCCTTCACATGGGTGAAATAAAACGCCTCACGCCGGGCATCGCCGATCACCACATATTCGTCATGCCCGGTTTCCAAGGCCGCCACTGATGGGATGCCCAGCAGCTTGGCACCAAGCCCCAGTGGGAAACCGAGGGCAGCAGAGATGGCGATCCGCACACCTGCATACGAGCCGGGCCCCAGACCAATGACCAAATGGCCGGAGGTGAAGCAGTTCGCGCCGCTCCAGCCAGCAGGGGATGGGAGCCCATACTGCGAGAGCAGGCAATTGCTTGGTCCATGGGCTGGAAACCCATGCTACGGGGGCAGGCGATTGCTTGATGGCGAAGCAGTCGATCAGATCCTGGTCGCGTAGGTATAGGCGGCTATGCGGGCGTCGCCTGTGGCTTCACCCGGAGCGAGTTTGGCGATGCCAACGAACTGCTTGGCCCAAGCCCCGGCGCTGGCACGATTGCGAGCCGGAACAGACGGCGGCGTGGGGTCTGGTAGTTGCAGGAGTCGGGTGAGACCCTCTGCGAACAAATCCTCGAGACTTTGACCTTGGAGGGCTGCGCGAGCCTGGGCTTGCAGTAAGAGCTCGTCAGGCAAATTCACGGTGGTTCTCATGGAACTAAGTTTCGCATATTGATGTTTCGGTGCAAACCGACGGTTTTACCGGCCGGGCGATAAAGAAGAGAACGCAACTATGCCGGACAGAGCTTGTGGGCGAGGGGGCTAAGGTCCAGGGAAGCGCGCCGGTCCCGTGGCCGCTCAGCTTTCGACGGGCGCTGGGCTTTTGGCGATGGCTTTTCTTGCGATGCTGCCCACGTAAACCATGGCCGTGAGGGCGGCGACCAGGCCCACCCCCATCATCACGTACTCGAATGGGTGCCGGGGGCGGTTAGCTCCCAGGGCCGCTTCCAAGCCTGCTTGGGCGCTGGCGCCCAGCCAAACGAAGAAGATATTAGCTGGGATGATCGCCACGATTGTGGCGAAAAGGTACGGCCACAACCTCACCGCAGTCAGACCGAAGGCGAAGTTGGCGAATCCGTACGGGATGGGACAGAAACGGAGCAGGGCGACAAAGCGCCAGCCCCGCTCGCCAATGGCACTATCGATGAGCCGGAATCGTTGGTTGCGTCCGATCCGGGCGGCCAGCGCTTTGCGGGCCACATAACGGGCGGTCAAAAAGTTGACGGCGGCTCCCACCCCGGTACCCAGGGTAATGGCCATATATCCACCCCGCAGCCCGAACAGGAAGCCCCCGGCTACTGCCACTGGGGAGAGGGGTGCCATGCAGAATTGAACCAGCACGATGATGCCTGCATACGCAATAACGCCCAGCCAGCCGAGTTGCTGGAAAAAGGTTTGGGACGCGCTAAGCCATTGGGTAAGAGCAGACATGGCTGGCTGTTTTGCCATAAAACCGGGCGTTTGCAACGAACGAGGCCGCTTTTGAGCCCCCGCCCTTGCAGCGTGACCCGGAAATCGTTAAAAAGCGGCCCCTGCGAATCCCCATGCAAACTCTGACCATCGCGAACCGGCAACGAGCCGTACGGTTTGACCTGAGATGGCTACGGCGTGCCGGGAAGCTGGCTTTGGAGAAATGCAGCCGGGAAAGTGCCGACCAGCGGTTTGCTTTGGGGGCCTTGGATGAGGTGGAGGTGGCAATCGTATCGGACCGTGTTATTGCGTCGGTTCACCAGCGGTTCATGGATATACCCGGGGCCACCGATGTGATCACATTCGAGCATGGGGAGATCGTTATCAGTGCGCAAACGGCGGCCCATTATGCAGCCACTTACGGGCATTTTTTGGAGGAAGAACTGGCTCTCTATGTGATTCATGGGATGTTGCATCTCAACGGTTTTGAAGACGGCACCCGGGCGGAAGCCGACCGGATGCATAAGCTTCAAACCGAAATCTTGCGTGAATGTTTGCGTGAAATTCCCATCCCCACCAATCCCCGACCCCCTCGATGAGCCAATGTGCTGTGAATTGAAAAAAGTGTTCCCGAAACGAACGTTCCTGAGCCTGGCGCTGATGGTGGGTATGGGTGTGGGTGCAATGGGCGAACAACTCGATGCGCCGCCCCCGACCAATGTTTCAGCTTCTTCCCCAACGGCGCCTGCTGGCGGCGTGACCCAACCGAAGTAGAGTTGCTTATGGCAGAGACCATCGTTGAGCAGGAGACGGACTTGGAGACCGCCATGGACCGGCCATGGAATGTGGTGGCTCACAATGATCCGGTGAATCTTATGAACTACGTCACCCGGGTGTTCCAAAAGGTGTTCGGCTATTCCAAGGAACGCTCCGAGCGGCATATGGTGGAGGTCCACCAGAAGGGGCGTTCGATCGTGTGGACGGGGCTGAGGGAGCCGGCCGAGGTCTATGTGCAGCAACTCCACAGCAACCTGTTGCTGGCGACGTTGGAAAAGGCTTCCTGAGCGCGTGAAAGTTACCCGAGTCAACCGGATGACGGTGGCCTTGACGGGCCTGGACGTGTTTTGCTGCGAGTTGCTCCACCAGATCACCGTGCACGCCTGCAGCGATGACGCGGCCGTTCTCGAACGACTCTACAGCTCTCCGACCGGCGGGATGGAGCCCGAATTTGAAAGCGATTGGCGCGAGTACGTCCAGCCCGACCTGCGGGAACTCTTCCAAAACGCCAATGACGTGGTAATGGCTGATCTCAAGGGTTTCCCCTCCCGAAATCTTCAGGACGATTACAGCTTGAAGATTCCGGTGCGCCACCTGGAGGCTTGGATCCATAGCCTCAATCAAGCGCGTATTTCCCTGGCCTCCCAATTCGACCTCACGGAACGGGAAATGGAACGAGCGATGCCCATCGACGGGGAAGGGAGGGCGTTGGCCCTTTTCCAGGTCCAGTTCTATGGGCTGCTTCTGGAATGTTTCCTCTTCCAGCTCGACGACGGCCAATAAAGATCCAAATTTCGGCGACCTCCCTTTGCACCATGCGCCCCGCGCCCTGTTGATGAGAGCACCCAGACATTTGACGGGGCGTGAGCTCCTGCTGCGGACTCCACGCTTAAGCGTCGTGATACTCCGGAGAACTTTGAGAATCCTGGGCACCTGTCTTCTGGGCTGGCTCGGCATGACAGCGGGGTGCGGAAACCTGGCGGCCCAGGTCCCCGCACCGGGGGCTTTGAGCGAAACTCCCTTGGGACTGCTTTCGGAGCGAAGTTTCAGCGCCTTGGGGCAGGCCGCCGTGAGCATCCGGCCCAAGGAATGGAAGCACGCGGAGACCAAAAACTTTGTCTATCACTATTTCCA
>JAYVTN010000155.1:0-4469 GCA_043788785.1 Spartobacteria bacterium
AATGCGAAAAACCGTCGTCGCGACGGACCCGACGGGGGTTGGTTGATTGGTTAGTTTCGGAAGCGGGTTAGCCTTCACCAGTCTTCGCCTTCCGGCTCATCCGAGCCGCATTTGGCCTCAAGGTTGGTGGCGGCTTCGGTACGGCTTGCGGGACGTTTCGACGATGGTTTCGAGGACCTGCTCGCCACATTCGGTAGAGGCGCCAGCCGGTGCGGCTGCGGTTGTAAACGACCTCGATATTGCGAACGCCGCTGACGCCTTTGCCGAATGGGCCGCACTACCCCTTCAATGGACACCATTCAAACCTTGCTGAGCGCGGCTTCCATCGCCCCTTGGCGCTCTCTCTCGCTCAAGTAGGCCTTCGCCCACTTGGCCCGCGGCTTGACCGCCCGGCCCACCGATCCAGCACCAATGCTCCGCCCAAGTTTCTCTAGCACATAAATTGCCGCCCCCCGGATGGATGCCTCCATTTCGTCATTGGGATGAACCGGGTGGCCGAGCACGTCCGCTAGACGTTGCAATGAGGACGCGGAACGCTGGATCCCGCCAGAAACGATGAACTTGGGCGCCCGCGCCTCCGCTTTGACCACCAACCCGGCAATGAGCGCAATCCGATGATAGGTGGCTTCTGTGATGGCCTGGAGCAAATCCATGGCCGTCGTGTGCTGGGAAAGACCGTGAATCGCCCCGCGATCATCCTCGTTCCAGGACGGTGCGCGCTCGGCCGTCCAGAAGGGCAACACCGTGAGCCCGTGTCCCGGGCCGGGCCGGGCCGCCAATTCCCGCTCGATCGTGGCGTCATCGGGCACCTGCAGCTCTTTCAAGCACCACGCCCGCAAATTCCCCGCATTGCTGACCGCGCCTCCCACCAGGTAACGCTCCGCATCCACACGGTAACAAAACAACCCAAACGGCGCCCTGGCGTTCTTACCCTTGCGCATGACACGCAAAGCAGCGCTGGTGCCCACATTGATGGCAGCCAACCCTTCCCGGGTCGCGCCAGAACCCAGGTTGCTCGCAGCGCCATCACCGATCGCGGGGTACCACGGCACACCGCGCAATTCCTCCAACCCGGCCACCGCCCCCACCACCGAAGGCTCGTCGCTCAAGGGACGCACCCGCCCGGGCGCCAGCCCGCATCCATCCATTAACCCGCTATTCCATTTGACCCGCACCGGATCCAGGAACCCGGTTCCTGTGGCCATCCCGATCGCGCAATTTGCGTCCCCGACCAACTGCAACTGCAGCCATTCAGCCGGCGACATCCATTGCGCCACCCGTGCGAACACCGCTTTCTGCGTCCGCCGCAACCACGTCAACTTTGCGGGCCAGAACGAAGCGCGCAGCATGCAACCGGTTTGGGCGTGGATCCGTTTTTCAGACAGGGTTTCGCGCAGATGCGCCGCGTCGCCACGGCATCGCGAGTCGGCCCACGTGATGATGTTGGTCAACGGCCGCCCACTGGCATCGCATCCGATCAAGCTATGCCAGAAACAGGAAACCCCGATCCCCGCGATCTTGCGGCCCCGCAGTTTGGGATTGGAGCGGTAAACCTGCAGCGTGCCCGCGATACATTCCCGCACAGCGGCCAGCAGCGTGGCGGGATCAATCTCTGCGGCCCCGGTTGCCGAGGTCAACACGGGATAAGTCTTCTGGACGGTGGCTCCCTCGATCCGGTTGGCACCGGAATCGAAGAGCGCCGCGCGACTCGAAGATGTCCCGATGTCCAAAGCCAAAATGAGGAGCGAATCCATGCCGGGTATAACTTACAGATCTGCCAACGTTCCGATCTTACATCTCGCGCGCCCACTCGGGCCGCTCGCGCAAATGATAAAGCATCTCGCCCGCCTTGGGCACATAGAGAACGCCTTCATCCTCGCGATCGGCATAATCCTCGGGATTAATCGTGGCAGGATCGCGGTAACCCAGATTGATTTCCTCACAGATCTCGCGCGGGATTCCTGTGGCCAGCGTCACCTTCACCCGGCAATGTTCGACGCCATTCTCGTACGTGCCGATCCCGCGCACATGGGTGGAATGCGCCAGCGTGCCCCAGGCGATGTCCTTGTACTTGTCCCACTGCTTGAGGAAGTAATCGCGGCAATGATAGCCGATCTGGCGAATCAAAGCGCCATGGGTAATCGAGATCTCGTGGATATGCGGCGCGTAAATGATCAACTCCCCGCCATCGGCGACCACAGGCTCCAGCTTGTACATGCATTTGCCGCCCACCCACAGCTCGTCGTACATTTTCGGGGCGCACGAAAGCACCGTATGGAAGGGCCGCTCCTTGAAGGTAATATGCAGGCGTCGTGAAAACTCGGAAGCCTCATCCCAAGCCCCTTCCGGAGTGCCCACGAACAAGCCCGCGAAATCGGTGCGCTCCACCACCATCGCAAAACAGAGCTTGGGGACGTGCACCATGGAGGCCGCCCGATCGACCACCTTGCGCACGGGCGTCCACTTGTTGCCGATAATCATCGGGTTGGTCACCACTGCGCCCAGCCAATGGAAAAAATTCAAGACTTCCGGGCCGCTTACTCCAGGGAAGAGGTATTTGTTACCGCCCGAGAAACCCACCACCTCATGCGGGAACACGGGCCCGGCAATGATGATCTGGTCGTACTCGAAGACCTTGGCATTGATGTTCACGGGCACATCCATCGCGAAGAGCCCGTCGCTCAAGTCGTGAATGTCCTGGGCCGGGATCGTACCGATGTTGCGCAACGCTGCGGGATTGTCCCACTCGTGATTGAAAAACCCCACGGAAGCGTACTTGGCCGAGCGCTCGGCCTCGCTGATCTCCAGACGCTCGCAAATGGCGGCCTCGCTCATGGGCTGATGGGTGCCCAAGGCAATCATCACGTCCATGGCGGCTGTTACCGCGCCGATCTGGTCGTATAAGCCTTTGAAGATCGTTCCCACGGGCGCCGTCCGCGTAGCGTCCGGCACGATCAACAACACCCGTTTCCCACGGTACCCGCTCTCCGGACAAGCTTTCGCAATCAACTCACGGGCTTGGGCATCGCTCACATAACTGCCCGCACTTCCCGTCACCGATAAGGTAGGCCAGCTCATCAGATCGTTTGGCTCAGGAACCCACCGTCCACCCTCAAGTCCACTCCGGTCACGAAGCTGGCGGCTTTCACACTGGCAAGGAACACGACGGCGCCGATCAATTCCTCGGACCGCCCGAAACGGCCCATTGGCGTGTGCCCCAGGATCGATTGGGTCCGTGCCGTCGGCGATCCGTCATCGTTGAAGAGCAACTTGCGGTTTTGTTCGGCCGGAAAAAAACCGGGCGTCAACGAATTGACCCGCACCCCTTTGGGTGCCCATTCCCGGGCTAGGAACTGCGTGAGATTGAGGACCGCAGCTTTCGCGGCCGAATACGTCACCACCCGCGAGAGCGGCAAATGCGCCGAGACACTGGCAATATTGATGATACTGCCCACCCCACGCTGGCACATCGCCGGCCCGAATTCCTGGCAGGGAAGAAGCGCGCCCCCGACCAAATTGAGGTCAAAATTTGCCCGCCAATCATCGGCCTCGATGGATTCAAAGGGCCGATCCGCAGTCACCGTGACCTTCGGATCGTTGCCGCCCGCGGCATTGACCAGAATCGTGGGTGCCCCGAGCTGGGCCGTGATCGCCTCATGCGCCGCATGCAAACCCGCCCGTTCGATGGCATCGGCGGCAAAAAACTGGGCGCGTCCCCCGGCTTGGCGAATGGCTTGGACGCGGGCTTCGCCGCGTTCCTGGTTGCGTCCAAGGACGGCGACATTGGCGCCAGCGGCTGCGAGGCCCTCGGCCAAAGCCCCGCCCAAAACGCCAGTCGCACCGATGACAACGGCCACACTACCACTAAGATCAAAGAGGTTGCTCATGAGAGGTCCGGTATCACACCCGAGATCCCCCGCCTTGGCAAGCGCGCGGCAAGGGCTCCGCCGTGGCAAGGTGGCAAGCCCCCCACCCACTTCCGGGCCGCCCGGCCTCACACCCCGGTGATCCTGCGCAACCGGTCAAAGAAACCCGGAACCAGCCCGACACTCATTGGGATGGAGTGCCGTATCCATTCCGGCTACACATCCGCTCGATCCCACTACGGCTCTCCATGAAAAAAGACAATCCGAACAAAGAACAGTACCAACGCCTGCGTATGCAGAGCTGCGAACAGCTCTGGACGCAGCAAGTTCCTGTTTTCGATGCGGCAAGTCCCGCCGAACGCATCCAGCAAGTCTCGCTGGTCCGCGCTGTGGGCGTGGTTTTTTCCGAATCCGGCAGCCATGCGCAGAAGCAACAGGCCCGCCAATGGATGCGTTCTCTCCTAAAGGATCCCGAGGAAAAGATCCGCCGCTATGCAGTCGCCGCGCTTCCCAAATTGGGCGTGGAGGCCAATGAAGAGGCAGAACTCCTCGATCTGCTCCAAAATTCCTCATCTGATCGGGAAAAGAAATTTCTAGGCCAGG
>JAYVTN010000156.1:0-3805 GCA_043788785.1 Spartobacteria bacterium
GGGCAACGCCCTGGGTTGCCCATTCATGGACGGCGAAGCCCTGACAGGGCGTGCTAATCTCAGTTCCCGGGGGTTAGCGCTTATGGGGCAACGCCCTGGACTGGAATAGATCAGGCCGTTGGCCTTGGTATTTCCCGGGATTGGCGGAGTTGCGGTTTGGGATTGGGTGCCCGATTATGCGCAGCCTCAGATCCTATGAATCCGCTAACCGGTCTAAATCCTAGAGTGCGCAATCCTGAAGGAGTCCTATGCTAATTGAAGTTGATATCCAGTGCCCGTACTGCGGGGAAGTGTTCCCGCTGATGTTGGACTCGTCCCAGGGGGAACATTGCTTGGTTGAGGATTGTACGGTTTGCTGCCGACCTATTGAGTTGAGGGTGACCGGCGAACCGGGCGAAATTTTGGATGTGCAGATCGAGCGCGGTTGAATTTTGCAGGATGACCCACGCGAAGGGGCGAGTTTTTGCAGGACCTCTGCCCCGCACCCCTTCATACTTTCTTTGTATCGGCGATGAACGCCCGGGCGGCGGAACGGATCGACTCGGCAAGTTGCGCCCGTTGATTGACGAACTTGGGCGTGAACCAAGGATACATCCCGACCAAATCGTGTGTGACTAATACCTGGCCATCGCACTCCGTGCCCGAACCAATACCGATGGTGGGAATGCGAAGGGACCCTGTGATCTGCCGGGTCACTGCGGGAACCACCAGTTCGAGCACCACGGCAAATGCCCCGGCAGCTTCGACGGCCTTGGCATCGGCCAACAAACTGTCGGCTTCAACGGGCGTTTTCCCCTTAATCCGATAACCGCCTTCGATCCGGACGCTTTGAGGCATCATTCCGATATGAGCCATCACAGGGATGCCGACCTCGCACAGGGCAGCAATCTGGGCGGTGTGTGTCGTGCCGCCCTCCAGCTTTACGGCGTGGGCGCCTGCATCCATCAGACGACGGGCGTTTAGAAGGGCTTGCCCGGGATTTTGGTAAGAGGCAAATGGGAGGTCGGCCACGACGGGAGCTTTGGTGGCTGCCCGGGCGACGGCCCTGGTGTGGTGGAGCATGTCTTCCATGGTCACTTGGGTAGTGTCTGGGTACCCGAGAACGACCATGCCCAAGGAGTCGCCCACTAATATGAGGTCGATCCCGCTCTCGTCTAGGAGCTTGGCCATCGGGAAATCGTAAGCCGTCAGGACCGTGATCGGTAAACCGCCTGCCTTGAGAGCTTGGAGCTGGGTAATTTTAGGGTTCATGGGTGCCAAGAGTCAGCGAATAAGGCTACCGAGGCAGGGTCGGCAACGTTCCGGAGTAGGTCCATAATGGCGGAACGCTGCCCGGGCAGGCATAAATCCGGAGCGATATCGTTGAGCGGAGTGAGCACGAATCGGCGTTGGTGAAGCCTGGGGTGGGGGATGACGACCTCGTCGTTGCTCAGCGCCAGATTGCCGACATAGAGGATGTCCAAATCAATGATCCGTGGAGCGTTCCTCGGGCGTTTGGACGGGCGTCCCATGCTGGCCTCAATGCCTTGGAGGTGATCCATCAAGGTGATCGGTTGGCCCTCGAACTCAACCTCGACGACAGCGTTTAGGAAGGAGCCAGCGTCGGGATCCGAAGCCACGGGTTCCGTCTCATAAACGCGCGAGCATTTCACGGGGCCTTGAACTGCGGGCAGTTGGAGGATTGCGTTGAGCCCCGCTTTTAAATGCGCTAGCCGATCCCCGAGATTGGAGCCGAGGGCAATGCCGGTACGCATGGGGCCGCAGAAGTCCGGGGGGTTACTTTAACCCGAGGACGTCCTGCATGTCGTAAAGACCCGCGGGACGGGTATGGGCCCATTGGGCCGCCCGCAAAGCACCACGGGCAAAGGTCTCCCGGCTCGACGCTTTATGGGTCAATTCGACGCGTTCGCCTTGGTTGGCGTAGATGACCGTGTGGTCGCCTACAACATCGCCCCCGCGAATGGCATGGACACCGATCTCGGTATTGGTGCGCTCGCCGACCATGCCAGACCTGCCATGGCGGGTGTTTTCGTTGTAAGAAAGAGTGCGCACCTCGGCCAGGATTTCAGCCAGTCGTTTAGCCGTGCCGCTGGGAGCGTCTTTCTTGAACCGATGATGCATCTCCACCACTTCGAGGTCGAATTCCGGGCCGAGGATTTCCGCAGCCTTGCGTGTGAGCCAGAAGAGCGTGTTGACGCCCACGCTGAAATTAGGTGCGAAAACGATGGGAATGGAATTTGAGGCATGCCGGATGGCGGCGATCTGGAGATCGGTGTGGCCGGTTGTACCAATGACGAGGGTCTTGGAGTGCTCGACGCACCGGGCCAGGACCGGTTCCATGATGGCGTGATGAGAGAAATCGACGACGGCATCACAAGTGCGCACAGCGGCAGCGAAATCATCGCCAGTATCAATGGTTGCGACCACCTTGAGCTCGGGATCGGCATTGGCGCAGGCAATCAGGGTCTGGCCCATACGTCCCTTGGAACCGTTGATGAGGATACGGAGAGGGTCCATATGGATTAAGAGATAAGGTTCACGGCGCGCAGCGTGGCGTCCAGCTTTGCGATAGACCCGGCGCTGAGCTCACAAAGGGGAAGACGCACATCGGCTTGCATAACACCCATCCGTGCCAATGCGTACTTCACTGGAACCGGGTTGGGTTCCATGAACAGGTCTTTGAAGACATTGTAGAGCTTGAAATGGGTGTTGCGGGCGGCCTCGTAGTCCCCGGCCAAAGCTTGTTTGACGAGAGTGCCGACCGGTTCGGGCAAAATATTGGAAGCCACGCTGATCACACCGACGGCGCCAGCTGCAAGGAAGGGCAGGGTTAAGGAATCGTCCCCGGAAAGGATCTCGAATTGAGGTGGAAGGGCGGCCCGAAGCGCGCTGACGCGTTCAACGCTGCCGCCGGCTTCTTTGATGGCGACGATGTTTTGGCAGGTGGCTGCCAAGCGCACGGCGGTTTCCACACCGATCTCAATGCCGCACCGGCCCGGAATGCTGTAGAGGATAACAGGAAGGGTCGTGGCGGCGGCAATGGCCTGATAGTGGCGGAAAAGACCTTCCTGGGAGGGCTTGTTGTAATAGGGGGCTACGATGAGGGCACCGTCGGCCCCGAGCGCCTGGGCCTCGATGGTGAGATCGATGGCTTCCCGTGTGGAATTGGAGCCGGTCCCGGCAATGACCACGCAACGGCCCCGAGCCGTGGTGACGGCCAGTTCGATGACACGGGCGTGCTCGGCGTGGGTCAGGGTCGGGGATTCCCCGGTCGTGCCCACAGCGACGATCCCGGTGATGCCTGCGGCGATTTGGGTTTCGATGAGTTTTTGGAAAGCCACTTCGTCAAAGCGGTCGTTTTCAAAAGGTGTCACCAATGCGGTATAAGTCCCTTGGAACATAGAAGGGGCGTTTTTAAGTGAGCCAGCGGCCCTTGGACAGGAAAGTTTTCCCTAAAAACGGAATGGGATCGGGCGTAGAGCACCGGATGAGGCGTCTGAGGGCATCAACCACAGATGCTTGGGATGAGGACAGGAAACCGCTTCGGCTCGGAACCCCAATAACACAATCCCGCTACGACCCGACCGATGAAAGGCGTAATACAGGATGGCACGCCGGAGTGCGGGGTGTGCGGGGACTTGTGGGGACCAACGGGGAAGGGTGAAAATTAGGGCGCCCTTTCAGGGCTTGGCCATCGGGGGGGGCTAATCCCAGGGCGTTGCCCCATAAGCGCTAACCCCCGGGAACTGAGATTAGCACGCCCTGTCAGGGCTTCACCGTCCATGAATGGGCAACCCAGGGCGTT
>JAYVTN010000157.1:0-8241 GCA_043788785.1 Spartobacteria bacterium
GGACGAACGGGACGAACGGGACGAACGGGACGAACGGGACGAACGGGACGAACGGGACGAACGGGACGAACGGGACGAACGGGACGAACGGGACACAAGGGACACAAGGGACGAAAAAGGGCGGCGGGCCTGCGGGTATCCGCAAGGCTTGCCGCCCGGTAAATCCGTGTGATGGCTACTGGGTTTTACTTCCCGAGCACAGCGTTCCACTTGTCGAGCTGGGCTTTCTGGGCCGTGAAAAGCTCGTCGGTGGAATCGAGGACCTCGACTCCGAGGATCTTATCCCCTTGGGCGATGGTGTTGACGATGTCCTGGCCCTTGTCCACATAGCCGAATACGGCGTGTTTGCCGTCCAAATGGGGGCAGGGCACGTGGGTGACAAAGAATTGGCTCCCGTTGGTGCCAGGGCCGGCATTGGCCATCGAGAAGACGCCCGCCCGGTCGTGGCGCAGCGAACGGTCGATCTCATCGGCAAACCGGTAGCCGGGACCGCCCGAGCCTGTCCCGGTGGGGTCGCCCCCCTGGACCATGAAACTCTTGATGACCCGGTGAAAGCTGATGCCGTCGTAATAGCCCCGCTTGGCTAGGTTGAGGAAATTGGCCGCAGTCAGGGGCACTTTGCTGGCAAAAATGGTGGCTTCGCTGTTGCCGCGGGTTGTTTTCAGGATGATTCGGATATCGGTCATAACAGGGGGTGGACTCTCGTTGGCGGACGGCCGCCTTGGCAAGGCAGAAGGGTGGGACGGGCTTCCACTCACTTCCACTCCGTGTGCCGGCCTGTTGCGGCGCGGAAGGAAAGGGCCCGCCACGCCACCCTGGGGGCAGGTTTGGTGCGTTCGGCGCCCGGGCCAGGGAACTTGTGGGGGTGGCAGCCCCTGCCACGCGGTGCTTAGGGCTGGGTAAGTGTTCCTGGCGCCGTGGCGGCCACGGTCAGGATCGCCTGGCGCAATCCCGCAGCACTGATGGGCTTGCTGATCACCAAATTGATGCCTTTTGAAGACTTGCCCGCGGCTTGCAGCTCTTCCCCGAACCCGGTGCAGAGGATAACGGGAACATTCGAACCGGTCTTGGCGATCGCCTTTGCCAATTGGTCCCCGTTCATCACGGGCATGGATCGATCGGTGATGACCAAGTCGAAGGAGTGTTCCTCGAACATGGCAAGCGCGGCAGCCCCGTCCAGCGCCGTACTCGCCTGATGACCGTCGGCTCGGAGATATTCGCCCACCAGCTCGGTAATGATGGGTTCATCGTCGACGACCAGCACCCGCAGCGAACGGCCCAAGGGAGCGCATTTGGCCGGGACGTCAGCTCGGGTCGGCTCGGCAATGGGTAGCACGATACAGAATGTGGTGCCTTCCCCGGGCTGACTGATGATTTCGATCGTGCCCCCGTGCCTTTGGACGATGCCGTACACGACTGAAAGGCCCAGGCCGGTGCCGGCATCGCCTTTGGTCGTAAAAAACGGCTCCAGGCAGCGTTCCCGCTCGTTGGGAGTCATCCCGATGCCGGAATCGGTTACGGTGATGGAAACCCCGTTGGCATGGGTATCGGTGTGGATGTCAATGGTTCCACCGGCGGGCATCGCGTCGACTGCGTTGAAAATAAGGTTTGTGAGGACCTCCCGGAGTTCGGATGCGTTTCCGGCCACCTGCGGGAGGGTATTGAAATGGGTTCGCACTTCGATCTGCACGCCGTTTGCCTGGGGTTTTCCCTTCCACTTGGGCAAGGTTAACACGACGGCCTGGCTGACGAGATCATTGACCCCGACGGCCACTCGGATCTCGTTCTCAGTCGCCGGGCGGTAGAAATCGCGCAACCGGCGTACGACATGGGCTGCATCCTTGGCAGCATCCAAGATGTGTTTGAGGTACAGGAATTCCCGTTCTGGCGCGTTGTCCCGGAAATGGGGGACCAGCAGCTCGCCATAGCCGAGCATCATTGTGAGGGCATTATTGAAGTCGTGGGCAACGCCGACTGCCATCATTCCCAAGGCGCTGAGGCGCTCCTGGCGTACCACTTGCTCCTGGGTGGAGCGCAACTCCTGCACGAGGACCTCCAATTGGGCCGTGCGCTCGTGGATCTGGTGCTCAAGCTGGGAATTCTGCTTTTTGAGTTCGAGATGAAGAAAGCGGTTTTCCAGCAGGTTCTTCATCCGGAGCATGACCTCGAGATGATCCAAAGGCTTGGTGATATAGTCTTTGGCTCCGCTGCTGAGGGCCCGGCGCTTGGTTTCTGGGGTGATGTCAGCGGTTAACACCAGGATTGGTACATAATCCTCGGGCGGGACCACGCCTTTCAACTGCTCCATAACCGCAAAGCCGTCCACATGAGGCATGTGCAAATCCAGGAAGATGATGTCCGGACTGAATTGGGAATAGAGGGCAAGAGCCGTGCGCGGATCCGAAGTGCTCTTGACCCGGGTCATCCCGAAATTCTCGAGCATGCGTTCCAAAAGGCGCACGTTGGAAGGTTCGTCATCGATAATGAGAACTTTGGCTTTGCTAAGGAGAGGTTTAAACATTGCAGAGTAGTCTCTGGGGCTGAAAAGGCCCAACGACCCCAACCTATGCCAATAAGAGGGCCGCTGATCAACAAACAAGGGCTGCTTTCCAATGATATCCAACGACAAAGCTAACTCGGTGCGCACCATGTTCGGGGCAATCGCGCGCCGCTACGACCTGGCCAACCACCTCCTCAGTGGCGGGTTGGACTTCCTTTGGCGGCGGCGCACGGCGGCCCTGGTGGCCCAAGGGCGTCCCGGGCGGATTCTGGATCTGGCCACGGGAAGCGGGGATTTGGCCCGTACTCTAATGGCCTATTGCCCGCAGAGCACAGTCATCGGAGCCGATTTTTGCGAACCGATGCTACAGGTTGCCCGGAACAAGGGGCTCAAGAACCTTGTCGTCGCAGACGCTCTGGCGCTACCTTTTGCCGACGAGAGTTTTGATGCGGTCACGGTGGCGTTCGGGCTGCGCAACATGGCTTCCTGGAGCCAGGCTCTCGAGCAGATGTTCCGGGTGCTCCGTCCAGGGGGCGTGCTTTTGGTGCTCGATTTCTCGGTGCCCCCAGCCCCGTTGCGTTGGATTTATCGGCCTTATCTTCACTACGTCTTGCCGCGGGTCGCTTCGTGGCTGACCGGCGAGCGGGCCGCCTATGACTACCTGGGGGAATCCATCGAAGCTTTTCCCCAAGGCCCCCAGATGTGCTCGATGCTGGGCGAGGCAGGATTTGAGCGGGCCCGGTGGGAGTTGCTTACGGGCGGTATCGTGTCCTTGTATCAGGGCAGGCGGGCTGCTTGACCCCCGGGAGACTATTTCTAAACGTGCGTGGTCGAACCAACTATTACCTAATGAAAAACACATTCCTACAATCCTCCTGCGCATTGCTTCTAGCTGTTGGCCTCCCCCTGGGGTCCTACGCTGAGGACATCCAGCTGGCCAAAGCTCCAGTCGAACACGCGGCTGATACCCAGAAAGGGGCAAAAGTCCCGTACCACGGCAAGGTGTCGGCCATCGATGCCGCCGGGAAAACCTTCAGCATCAAAGGCAAAGAGCGTGAGCGGGTGTTCACGGTCACCGATTCCACCAAAATCACCCGGGACGGGGCGGTCGCCGAGTTCAGTGGGATTGCCGCCGGAGAGGAAGTTCGCGGACAAGCTGAGCGCAACGGTGAAAAATGGCAGGCCGTGAGCGTGATGACAGGCCTCAAAGGGGCGGCGTCGGCCAAGGAGAAGGAAGCCAAGCCCTCGGCCAAAGCCGAAGCCAAGCAGTAACCCTTAATCCACAACCGAGAGCCCTGCGCAAGAGCCCTGCGCGATTTGGCGGCGTCTGGAACCCAGTTCCAGACGCCGTTTCGTTTTGGGTCAAACCATTTGGTTTTGAGGTGAGTGCAAACTTGACGGCCTGAGCAGCAGCGTTTATGTCCGGCAATTCTGAAAATTCCCGTTTCAAATTTCTCAAAACTCGGATTGGCTATTCTGGTGGGCATGAGCCTGCTGGCAGGGGCGTGCATGTACAACGACCCGCGCCTCAGCGGTGATATCCAGTATATTGGGGGTTTTAAGAGCCGTCCCAGGGAGCACAAGCGCGCTAACTTCGATGATGTCTCTTACTGGGACGATTCCTGCGTAACCGGCCCGCCTTCGGTGCGCATCAGTGTGGGCGAGCAACGCGCTTACTTTTATAAGGGAGGCGAATTGGTCGGCGTTTCGGTCCTCTCCAGCGGCCGCGAGGGCCACGGCACGCCCACGGGCACTTTCAAGATCATGCAAAAGGATCGGGATCATAAGAGCTCCATCTACGGCGATTACGTCGATGCCAGTGGCGCTGTCTTGAAAAAGGAAATTGACGTGAACGTCGATGCCAAGCCTCCAGGGGCTATCTTTGACGGCGCAAAAATGCCGTTCTTCATGCGCATCACCGGTGGCGTGGGGATGCACGAAGGGTTTCTGCCAGGGTATCCTGCCTCCCATGGGTGTATCCGGATGCCAGAGTTCATGGCCATGCGCTTCTTCGAGAACGTTTCTGTGGGGACCCCGGTGACAATCGCCCGGTAACCTGTGGCCGTTCCCGAAATCCACGTTGCGGACCTTAAACGCCTTCTGGCACAGCCAGACGCGCCGCGCTTGATCGATGTGCGCGAGCTCGAGGAATGGCAGATTTGCCAGATCCCGGGAGCGGAATTGATGCCCCTTTCCCAATGGCCTGCCCTCGTCGGGGCGCAGCTCACCGACCCCGGCCAGCACCTGTTGATCTACTGTCATCATGGAGGCCGTTCGGCCCGGGCCGCCGAGTTCCTGCTTCAAAACGGTTTCTCGCAAGTCACCAATGTAGCGGGAGGGATCGATGCGTGGGCGCGCGAGGTCGACCCGGCGCTCCCGCAGTACTGATCCCCTCTGTGGCATGGGCTTCCAGCCGTGCATGGGCTTCCAGCCCGTGGTTCAACCATCGTCCGATGCCGGCGAACCTTCCCGGCGCCATTCTTTCCCAGGGCTGGCTGGGCACACGAAATCTTGCGCCCGATGCCGGGCCGCTGTTTGCGACCCGTTTTTTACTCGTCTAACGATTCGCGGACTTCAGTTAACAGGCAGGCGCGTCGGACCATGTGCGGTGGATATCGGGAGTTCCCAAATCGGGGTGCCGTTCCACTGGGTTCCCGGCCAATCCACTTGTCTTAATGGCCTATCGGGGCGATGCTTACCTTTCTGCTGGTGGCCTCGTTGTGAGGCCCCGCCTATCTCTAACATGTTTTCCCTTATCCTCTGGATCGTATTCGGCTTTGTTGCCTGGACGGTTTTTGCTTCCTTCTTCGAGTGGGTCTTGCATCGCTATGTCATGCACCGGCCGGTGGGCAAAATGACCTACGCCTTCAAAGCCCACGCGGTGGTTCATCATGGGACCTTCAAGGCTGATCACAGCTATCACCTCATTGACGAGGCCGATAAGGAGACCATCCCAATGGCTTGGTGGAATGCTCCGGTTCTCATTGCCATCGCAATGCTTCCAGCACTCGGGCTGGCCTGGGTTTTCGGCCATTGGAGCTTCGCTACGGGAGCTCTCGCAGCCATGTGCGCCTATTACGGCTTTTACGAGTACACCCACTGGTGCATGCATTTGCCAAAATCGCGCAGGATCGAGCGGTCTGGCGTCTTTTTCCGACTCAACGGGCATCATTTGCTCCATCACCGGTACATGCACAAGAATTTCAACGTCGTGCTGCCGTTGGCCGATCTTTGTCTAGGAACCCTCCTATTGCGTGCCAAAACCCATTTTGCGCAGCCGCGGGGTCCCTTTATTCCTGACGTTCAGCCACGCACATCCGCGCCGACCGCCTAAGCATCCAACTCGTCAACTTCTGGCCCAACTTCGAGTTGGAGGAATACATCAACCCGGAGGGTTGCCAGGCCGTAGCCGGGAGCTCAGGGCAAGTGGAGCATACCAGTAAGGGCGTGGCCAACCCGAACGGGTTGGTAGCCGGGGGCGGCCCGAAACGCGGCCACCCACCCCCAACCCGACGGGCCACATTCCCCCCTGATAAAGTGGCAGACACGGTCCTGCGGCCTACAACGATCCCCTTCCGCCCCCTCACGCATTCCAGCACGCAACCCTCTTTCGGGGCGCACGCCCTTTGCCCGCTCTCCATCCTTGCTTTACATTCCAATAGGGCTCGCATTTTAGTCTCGACCGGTCGACTTCCATTCCAACTCCGGCTTAATTCCCTCTATGCGTAACTTTCTGATCATTCTTGTCGTCGCCGGAGCGGCCTATGTGGCTTTCAGCGCTTATAAAATGCGTCAGGTTCCCGCCCCAACGCCGAAAGTCGCCGAGATAATCCACCCCGAACCGGCCCCTCCAAGACCTGTGGCCCCGCCAGTGCAGCAGGCCCCTACTCCTGCCCCTGGGCCCGAGACCCTGCCAGCCGGATTCCATTCCAAGATTGAAATTACCGATGCCTCCCTAAAAGACGGCAAACACGTGGCCCCCATTGCCACCTTTTACGTGCTCACCCGCTTTAGCTCGGAAACCAAGGACGGGGTGCGGGCCGTTGTGCCCGGGGATTGCGTCAAATTACTTAAACGCATGGGCAATGGCTCCTTGCGAGTGACCGACGGGAAAGCGGAATTCATGCTCAAGGAAACCGAAGTCACAAACGATCTCGACCTGGCGCGCGCCGCTGAGCTTAAGCTTTTCAAAGAGCACGTCCTAAAGCCCTGAGGGCTCTGGTAGTGGAGGGGCAACAGGGAGGAAACGATGAACCCGACTGAAGCCTGCATCGCCCTCAATATGGTGCCCAACCTTGGGCCCGTCCGCCTGCGAGCGCTCTTGGAAGCGTTTGAAACGCCTGAGCGCGTCCTGGGGACCCGCAGCTCCCACTTACAGGCCACCCATGGGATCGGCCCGGAGCTGGCCGAGACCCTCGCACACTGGGAGGATCACGTGGATTTGGGTGCCGAGCTGGCGCGCATCAAAGAGCGCCAGATTGAAGTGGTCACCCAGAGCTCTCCCATGTATCCCCGCGATCTCAGGGAGATCTATAATCCCCCGATCCTTCTCTACGTCTGGGGATCCCTGAGCGATCGCGACAATCGCGCCATCGGGGTCGTGGGTAGCCGCAAATCGAGCCACTACGGAATGGATTGCGCCAAAAAACTCGCTTACCAACTCGCATACGCCGGATTAACCGTTATCAGCGGCCTGGCTCGTGGTATCGACACAGCCGCGCACCAAGGTGCCTTGGCCGCCAAAGGCCGCACCATCGCTGTCCTCGGCTCGGGCCTCATGGATCTCTATCCCGCCGAAAATATCGCCTTGGCAGAAAAGATCGCCGCTTCGGGGGCCGTAGTGAGCGAGTATCCGATGACTTTTCCGCCCACCGCCCAAAATTTCCCTTATCGCAATCGGATCGTGGCGGGGTGGGGCAGCGGCCTACTGGTCGTGGAGGCTGGGCTCAAGAGCGGGGCCCTGATTACGGCAAACCAAGCCATTGAAAACAATCGCATGGTCTACGCAGTGCCGGGACCCATTGACCGAGCCACGTCCGCAGGCACCAACCGCCTCATCCAGCAGGGCGCAAAGCTAGTGAGCTGTGCGGCCGACATGCTCGACGACCTGAACACCCTTTTCCCCCAGTACACCGCAGCTCCTCCAGCGGCCTCCTTCCCTTCCGCCGCCCCCGAACGCCCTCTGCCGGCCCTGAGCGCCCCTGAAATGGCTATTCTGGAAGCGATGGCAGGAGAAGAAACCGACTTGGATTCATTGGTCACAGCCACGGGCTTAAGCGTGCAGCAGATCTCAAGCGTCCTCTTGGCCTTGGAGATGAAGCGCCACGTACGCCCCCTTCCCGGCCAACGCTACGCGCCGATCCAGAAGTGAGGGATGAAGGATCAACCTACATTCCGCGGTTGAAGTCTTAGGCCTGGGGGCAAGTGGTCGATTCCCGCCGGATGCGTTCCGTCGAAGGACTGGCACCGGATCATCTGCCGGGTGGGGTCGAAAAAACCGCCAGGGGCCCATTGATCGCCCGCTGGCCCGGCCGACTTCAGTCCACTACTTGGAGGGGGCCATCACCGCTTTGAATCAGGGCAGCCTTCCTCCTTCTTCCTTGGGCAGGGAACCCCCTTCCTGAAGTCCCGTGCCGTGTAGAAGGTCCCCGGCATCGATCCCGCGCATCGCACGGGCCCCGGTCTTGCGCCGGGGCCCGAACCGCCTTCGGTTCTTGCCAAAGAACTCCTCCACATACCGT